>MVZL01000152.1 GCA_002068375.1 Tenericutes bacterium ADurb.BinA155 | reverse complement strand
GCCCAGCTGGTTAGAGCAGCCGGCTCATACCCGGCATGTCAAGGGTTCGAATCCCCTCTCAGCCACCAGGAAATAAAAACCCTCGAGCGATCGAGGGTTTTCATATTTTTTGATGGGGGTTAACGTTCTTTCTTTTCTTTGGCCCGCTTGTCGTTAATGATCTTCATCTCGACTGGCGTGATCAAAGTGACGTTATTCTCCTTAGCCCAATCGACGCAGCCTTGGAGGCAGGCCTTTAAGAAGATCCGCGGGACCCGCACGAGCATCTGGCAAGCGTCCTTGGTGAACTTCACTTTATCGTCGATCCGGTTCGCGGCGTACATCACCGACTGGATATCGGCTTCCTTGCCGGCCGGGATCGGATTCTTGAGGGGCCGCCGGAAGCGCTCATACCAGAAATACATCGAATCGCGGTAGCCATAATCGACCGGGACTTTCGGGAAACGCGAGGCCTTCACCCCGTCGATGATGGTCTCCTTATATTTCTTCTTCATCAGGATCTTGTCGATCTTGAGGATGAAGTGGCAACCGAACTTGCTAGTGATGCCATTAAAGTCCTTATAGGGTCCTTCAACCCCTTCGAGTTGACCGATTTTGGCTTTGCTTTCGTAGCCTTTTTCCAGCTGATCATCCCAAGTGCATTCAAAGACCTGATAGGCTTTTTGGACGACTTCGGGGCGGCCTTCTCCTTCGGCTTGGCCTTTTTCAAGGACGAAGGGGCAGCGTTTCATCTTGTCTTTGCTCGCTTCGCCAGGGAAGCCGAGCTTCACCGTTTCGGCGAAGTCTTGACGGTTATCTTCAAGGAAGTTCAAGGCGCAATGTCCGGTCCTCAATAGGTTTTGTCCGGTATGGGAACTGTTCCGGCATTCAAGGATCATCGCGTAATAGGATTTCCCCGCGATGTAGTAGGGGAAGCAAAGCGAATAGGCCCCGAGATTGGTCGAGCCATCTTCATTTTGAGTCGCGATCAAAATGGTCGGCATCGGGAAGAAAGCGGAGGTCTGATAAAAGTTGTCGACGATTCGGAGGTCTTCAAATGAGGACATAAAAGTCTCCTTTGTTCAATTTCTATTTTAATGGGGTTTTAGGGCGTTGCCATGACTTTGTGCAATAATTAACCCAAGGTTTCCATGTTTAAGCGCAGTTTTGCTAGCTTAGGCGAGAATATCAAATACTTGGGTGTTATCGCTCTCATCTTTGTTCCCCTCGTTTTGGTCAGCTATCTTTGCATGATCTTTGGGGTTTATTGGGGGATGGATGATGCGATTAAGGCCGCACGGGAAACTTTAGCCGGTCAAGACTTAACCGCCTTAAACGCTTATACGAGTTCCGCCTATTCAAGCCTTTCCTTCAACCAAGGTTTTGATGCCGCCCATGCGAATTTTTCCTCAATGACGTGGTCCAAAAATTTCTTCGATGGATTGAAGAGTTTGCTTGCGGCATCCTATCCTTCTTATTCTTCCGCCTTAGAACCCGCAATCAATCAAGCCTACACCAAGACCTTCTGGCTCCAGCTTTTCGCCATCGCGAATTTCTATGGTACCTGCGCGTTATCCTATTACATCCCCCTCGCGCTCATATGGAACAAAAAGGTCAAGCGGAAGTTCGGGACGTCTTGCTTGACTTTCTGCTTCGATATTTTGATCATTGGTGGCTCGGTCGCCGGGATTCAAAAATTGGCGTCCCTATGGAATTGGGCTTGGCTTTTTACCACGCCCCTCATCTCTTTTCTTTCGATCTTTCTCCATTTGCTCGAGGCTTGGTTCATCGAAGGTCGGCCGAATCAGATCCCCTTTAAAACGGTGGTCAATCCTTCGAATGTCGCTCTCGGCGGTCTTTTCGAATTTGTGATATTGATGATCGTCGTCGTCACAATCGGGGCTCTTTCCCAAAATGGTTCGACCAACCTCGCTTCGCTCCTAGGCTTGCCTTTGATGTTTTATTGCTTTATCTGTTCGGCGGTTAAATGCGATAATTATGTGATGTCGTTACTCACTCCTACGCAACGGGAACGGAAATATTGATCATGGAACCTTTAACCTATATCATCACGGGCGCGGACGGTCACTTAGGGACCACCCTCATTCATTTGCTCGAGGGCGGCGATTCCTCAGTCCGAGCCTTAGCCTTTGTCACGCCGGCTTATGTTTCAAAGAGCCCAAACGTCGCCTATTTTAAAGGCGACATTCGCGACCCGAAAAGTCTTGAACCTCTATTTGCTGGTCTCGAAGGAAAGCCCTTTTGTCTCATCCATTGCGCGGCCTTAATCGATATTAAAGCCAAAAGGATCACTTCGCGGCTTCAAGCCACGAACGTGGAGGGGACGAAAACCGTTTTTGCCGCGTTTAAGGCCCATCATGGCACGCGCTTCATCTATGTTTCGACGGTCGACGTTTTCGCGCATTCAGCCACCCCGTGCACCGAAGTTTCGCCTTTAGTGGATCCCCTTTCGAAGGCGGGAGGTTACCCTTGCAGCAAAGCGGCGGCGACCTTATTCATTAAAGAACAGCAGAAGGCTGGGGCGGATGCGATCATCGTTTATCCGGGGGCCGCGATCGGTCCTTATGACTCGGGGCATAACGCGATGGTCCAGCTGGTCCGCGATTACCATAATGGCAAGATTCCGGGGGTGGTCCCGGGAGGATACGCCCTTGTCGACATGCGGGATATCGCTTCCGCGATCATCACGCTCTCGAAGGGACCCCACTTAGGCGATTCCTTTATCCTTTCGGGGAACCGGGTTTCGATCAAAGACATCCTCTTGATCGCCAAAGCCTGGAATGGTGGGAAAGGGAAGCCCATCCTAACCTTTAGCTATGGTTTAGCTTATCTTGGCCTACCTTTCATTGCTCTCCACGCCAAAATCCATCATTCCCGTCCGCTTTATACCTCGTTCGCCCTCGGGGTGGTAAAACACGCGAATACCTTTTCTTTTGAAGCGGCGAAGCAAGCCTTTGGTTTTGCCCCGCGCCTCCCCGAAAAAGCGATTGGGGACACCCTTAGCTACCTGAAAGAACAGAGTTTGCTCAAATAACTTCCTCTTTTAGAGGAACTTTGAAAGGCGTAAACTTTTCGTAAAAGAAAGAGGAGAAATCCATGGCAAAGAAACTCGTGATTTTAGGTGGGACGGGCTTTTTAGGGTATTACACCGCCCTCGCGGCTTT
>MVZL01000151.1 GCA_002068375.1 Tenericutes bacterium ADurb.BinA155 | reverse complement strand
CCCAATGATCGTTAAAGATAAAGCAGGGTATGCCGGAAAGATCTATGCGAACTCCGGCACCTGGATCGATCACAACATCGATGGGGATAACAGCACCCGCACTTTCGTGAAGGTTGTCTCGTCTTCCAATAGCGACGAGGTCAGTCTCTATAGTTACGAAATCAATGGAACTTTAACGAAGAAAGCGTAACGGGTCCCTTATTTTAGAGTCGCGAGATAGCTGACTAAGCCCGCCCGATCGTAATAGGTGGCCTTATTCGTCAGAACAACATCGGGGTCAACCCCATCATCGACATCCTTATAGATGCCATTTTTGAGGGTGGAGAGTACCTTATTGCCCGAGAATTGGCCAGTCGCTCCGATCGCGTTAGAGAGCTTTGTAACCACGCAAGCACCACCACCGGTCGTCTGGCCAAGCAAGGTCACGTTGCCGGAAGCCTTCAGCATGAACGGCATCAAATTGCCGCAGCTGAAACTCGTCGGCGAGATCAAGCAATAGAGCTTCTTATCTTTGATCGTGTCGGAATCGTCGAACTTGTTATCCAAATTGACATCGGCCTTATAGATGCTCGTCGCCTTGGATCCGGTCACGGAATTGACCAGATTGATTTCGGCTTTTCCTAACATCCAGGCAGTGATATAGATGCAAGCGTCGATTTCGCCTCCGCCATTATTGGAAAGATCCACCACCACATTTTCAATCCCGTCCGCGGCGATTTTCTTATGGGCGTATTCAACTAAGGCCATCGTATCGCTTTCCTGTGTCACCGCGGTGACAGGATTCGTGTAATAGTCTTTCACCCCGTTACCTTCGAATTCATCAAAAGTGATGAAGGCAGTCTTCCCGACTTCCTGATAAGGGGAATAGTCATCACCTAATCCGTCGTGCCGAGCTTGTTTGTACTCTTCGCTTAAGGCAAAGCGATCGACGAGAGAAGGCCCTTCGAATTGGGTTTGGAAAGGATTGAAGGTCTTCCCGGTATAAGCCGAGGCCTTCAAGAAACCCGAGTGAGCCTCGCTAAAGCCATGAAACATCGCTTTAGCCGCCGCGGTCTCGGAAGTGAGAGTATCGTTGGAAAGCATGTCCTCTTTGTAACCGAGCCGCTCAAAATAGCTGTCGAAATTATCGAGGCCGCGCTTTTTGAAGAGGCCATAGAAGGAATCGAAGTTAAAACAAAGCTCATCATAGTTGTACCGAGCTAAGGTGGCGCTGACCTTGCCCGTCGCGGCGCTATCCGGATAAAAGGTGTCTCCATAAGCGCTCATGTTGGCGTTGAAGAAGACCGCGGTTCCGTTATAGACGATGCCGCCGCCGGTTGGACCAAAGAAGACATCGCTAAAAGTTGCTAAAGGGAGATAACCCTCATTGTCTTCATAGATCATCGGAATGTTGTAGGACCCCAAATCAAAGGTCTTTGCTTCCTCCTCGCCTGTTAAGTAGAAGCCACCGCTTTCCCGCTCGAAATAAGCGGGATTGCCCGCGGCATCAAAACCCGTATGAGCTAAGATATCGAGGCCGGAAGATGCCCCGTTTCGGGAATAGAAGGCGTCAAAATCGGAATAGTGGATGGTTTTGGTGACGAAATCCACGACCGCACTCGCGCCTTTCGGCGTCACGAGCGTCACCTTGGAATCCGCTTTGGTGATCGTGAGCGGTTTATCATAGCCAAGCAAAGAGCTAAAGTAGACCAGAATCCCGTTATCAATTTGGGCGTAGGGCAAATCGTTCACCCCATCGGCGAAATAGAGATTCATCGACGTTTTCATCGCCACGCTGCCGACATAGAAATCCACGGTCTTCTTCGTTAAGACCGGAACGCTTGAAGAAGAGCTGCTCGGAGCAACGCTCGAGCTCGGGAGGGAACTGCTAGTTCCGCCTTTTGAAGTCGAAGCGGGACTCGCCGAAGAAATCACGCTGCTGGTCGTGCCTCCGCAGCTTGCGAGTAGCCCCACCGAAAGAACCGCGACCCAAAGAATTTGATGTTTTTTCATAAACCTTCCTTTATCTACGCGGAGACCAACGCTTCCGCTTCTTTCATTATAGGAAGGGTACTTCAGAAATAACCCACCCATTTTTGCAACTGATCGGCTTTCTTAAAACGTCACACTTTCGCGAATGCGAGAAATCGGGTCCCTTGAACCCTTGGAGTTCGCCAATAGCGTGCTTAAATGGAGCCACTCCAGTCCTCCGGTTGGAACGTACAACACCAACCTCGATAGCTGAAAGTCGTGTCGGTGGACACGTAAAAGCCGTGCTATAAAGCGAAGAGGTTCGCTTCTTCGCTGGGTGAACGCGAGAACCCACAAGTCCGCGGTACCAATCTCCCCGCTGCCGGCCAGCGTTAGAATCCGCACAAAGAGAGCTCTCAGTGCCTGGAAGGCCAGAGCTCTTATTTCATTCTCGATAGCAAAACGGACCTCTTTTAGGCAAAGCCCAGGAAGACTATCACCGCCGAAGCGGTCAGAAAAAGAAGCGTCGCTCTATCGAATTTCTTCGTCAAGGAAGTAGAAACGGTTACGGCCACCGTTTTTGGCCAAATAAAAGCTCTTTATCGGCCTCGGCAAGATAATCGTCGAGATTCTTATTTGGCACCACTCCCAGAGGGAAGCGCCAGCGCTGATGGAAACGAAAGGGAATGGGGCACCTGGGGCCGGCTGAGAAAGGCGGTGTTATACTATTTTAAAGAAAGTAAGGGGTTTGTTCACTATGGCAAACGAAGAAAAAGTCGTCGTTCCACATCAAAGCGGTTTGTTCGCGGTAACCGTTGAAAAGACCATCAGAAGTGCGTTTCTTGTTCGCGCTCCGAGCAAAGAGGCCGCCATCGCAACCGTCAAAGCCAACATCGCCGAACTGTCAAATCATAACGAAATCATGCGCGACGGATTCAGACAATACAACGAACCCGTGGTCGTGAGCGCTAGGGAAGTCGAATCCGACGGATACGATTCCGTCGAGTTCTACTGGTCCCCCGAAATTGGGACGAAGTGATCGCCAAAAAAAGAAAAGGAGCCTTCGGGTTCCTTTTTTTCGTCGAGCGACGTCGATGAAGTCGGACTGCACTTTCATCCGCTCCCTATCGCCTTTTCTCTCTTAGAATGTTCGCAAAGCTTTGTCACGAAGCAATGTCCGAACGGACTCTTCGTCTCGCCCTTCATAATAGGCGACAAGATCTTTCT
>MVZL01000150.1 GCA_002068375.1 Tenericutes bacterium ADurb.BinA155 | reverse complement strand
TTCTTTTCGAAAGAACTGGCAAGGTCCGCGCCGATTCGTAAGCCATAGCGATCCTAAAGCTTCCAATTTCCTTATAAGGAAACCTTGGAGGCTTTTTTGATGGTCCGACAATTATTTTTCCTTTTTTTCACCTTCATTTTGAAAATAAGGGAGGTCGCATGCATAATAGCGAGAGAGAAGAGGATCGCCCTATGAAGAACAAAAAGCGGTTATTTCTCATCTCAGCCCTGTTCTTATCCGGGGCCGTTCTCGCCGCCTGCGGAACGAATTCAAATTGTTCATCCTCAAGTCAAAGCACGCCAGAATACACCTTGATTTCGGCGAGCGATATCATCGGCAGCGACCCTGTACTCGCGAACGGTCAACGCGCGATCACTCCTGATGATTGGTCGACCGGGGGAATGTATCTTGACGTCAGCGGTTTTACGATGGACTTCACTTTCCCGAAGTTGGATCACACCAAAGTTCATGACGTCTACGACACGATCATCCTCTACGATAAAAACAAAGCCTTTCTTTCCCGGGGAGTCCTCTTAGCGAAATGGCATGACGTTCGGGATCCGGATCTTCCGGAGACCAGCTGGTATGACACCGTAATCTATAATCCCGGCCTCACGATCGTCTTCAAATGCGTCTACTACCACTTCACGTTAAGCGGCATTGTTGATATTTGAGGAGGTAATGACCCTGAAAAGCACCTTATCTCCTTGTTGCTTCCTTAGCGGATTCAAGGGATCCGTTCCGATATGAACCTCCTCGCCACGAAATGGCGATAAAAGAAAGAAGGATTAAATCATGGCCTTACGTAAAACTTGTCTCCTCGGACTATTGCTCCTTGGGAGCACCCTCAGCCTCGTCGGCTGCGGCGGAACGGAAAGTTCGGCTTCTAGTAGCCTCACCAGTCTCCCCGAGATCACCGCGATCGATGAGACGGAGATCGTTTCCACCACCAGCGCCCCCTCTGGGGTAACGAGCCGCCCCTTAGTCAGCGAAGATTTTAAACCCGTCGTCACCCCGACCCTGGCCTTTGGAATCAATGTCTTCCTCTTTTTCCCGAAGCTGACCCGGGCTCAGATTCCGGTGACCACGATTGATCTCATCGTGGCCGATAAGAAAAAGGCCTTCCTCTTTGAAGGCATCCAAAACGCCTATTGGGAAAGCTCAACCGATGAAGGCGGCAATGTGACCTGGTCCATGGACGTCACCTTCTATCCCGGAGTCAGCAATTTCTTCTCGATGGGTTATTACCACCTCGGTGTGACTGGAACCGTCCTCGCCTAAATCAAAGAGAACCAAAACCGATGGGATTAGGCTCACGCCCCCATCGGTTTTTTGGTCCTTTCGCCTCAAACGAGAAACTCGAACCTCGATTTCTTAGATGGATTTATTCGGATCGGGCGTGTTTTTTAAAGGGAACCGACAACTTTTTTTCCTTTTTTTCACTTATTTTTTGAAAATACAGGGGGTCGCACGCATAATAGCGAGAGAAGGGAGGATTTCCTCCATGAAAAATAGGAAGCGGTTATTTCTCATCTCAGCCCTCTTACTGGGCGGCACCGCGCTTGGGGCTTGCGGAACCAATTCGAGTTGTGCGGTTTCAAGCCAAAGCACGCCCGAATACACGCTGATTTCCGCGGACGACATCAAAACGAATGCCCCAGCCCTCGCGAACGGCCAGCGGGCGGTCGTCGGCAGCGATTGGCACGTTTATAGTTTCGGCGTTTATTTCAAAGGCTTTGGCGCGTTCATTGAGTTCCCAAATCTGGACCACACTCTCGTCCACGACGTTTATGTAACCTTTACGCTCTACGACAAAAATCGTAGTTTCATTAGCCGAGGAACCACCCCGGCGAGCTGGGATTACCTTAAGGATCCGACGGCTACCGATGGACCTTGGGTTGATGTTGCTTTCTTTGACCCGGGATTCATTAAGTTAACGGAAACAGATGCTTGCAATATCCAAGTGGCGGGAATCGTCGACAATTGAAGAGGAGATCATCATGAATAAACATAGTTTATCCTTAATCGCCTTAGGCTTTAGCTCCTTAGCTTTGCTCGCCGGCTGCGGGACCTCCTCGGAATGTCCCACGACCTCGGGCTACACCAACACCAGTTTCCATTCTCTCGTCGAATACACCCCGGAATCGTCCTCGACGGTTTCGGTGATCGGAGACCGTCCGATTGTGCGGGCCGACTACACGCCGACCCTAAGTCCCATTAACCCTTGGGACGTCGAAGTCAAATTCGACTTCGTCGACCTCACGCCAAAAAACGTCGTCTCGACCCCTTTAATCACCCTCCAGCTCGCCGACGCCAACCGCAAGTTACTCTATTCCGCGACGAATGAGGGCGAATGGGGAAATTACTATTCCGGATCTTATCTGAAATACAACCTCTCGACATCCTTCGCCCCCGGTTGGGACAATTACTTTGGCGCAAGCTACTATTCTCTCAGCATCGCGGGAACCGTTCGTTCTTAAAGAAAGAAGGATCACCCCATGGCATTGCATAAAACTTTGCTCCTCGGCTTGCTGCTCCTCAGCAGCACCCTCCCTCTCGCTGGATGTGGGGAAAGCCAAAGCTCGGCTTCTTCCATCACGAGCCTACCCGAGATCGTCTCGATCGATGAAAGCGAGATTGTTCCCGCCGGCTCCTCCACCCCCGCTGGGGTGGGTGACCGTCCCTTAGTCAGTTCGGATTACGAGGCGATCGCCGAGCCGACTCTTCTCATCGGATTCGACGTCCATGTCACTTTCCCCCATCTCACTAGGGAGCAGATCCCGACGACCACGATCGACCTCACCCTTGCCGACAAGAACAAGGCCTTCCTCTACGAAGGCATCCAAAGCACGGAATGGGAGGAAGAGACCGATGAAAAGGGGCACACCTACTGGTTCATGGACTACGAATTTCATCCCGGACTCAGCGTTTTCGTGCAGACGCGATACTACCATATCGTCGTCACCGGGACGGTCCATGCTTAAATAACGTTTCCTCGCCGACCGACGGCGCGAAAAGAAAGAAGGATAAAATCATGACCTTAACCAAAAGATGTCTCCTTGGCTTGCTGCTCCTCAGCAGCACCCTCCCTCTCGCTGGATGCGGGGAAAGCCAAAGCTCGGCTTCTTCCATCACGAGCCTGCCCGAGATCGCCTCGATCGATGAAAGCGAGATTGTT
>MVZL01000149.1 GCA_002068375.1 Tenericutes bacterium ADurb.BinA155 | reverse complement strand
CCGCCAATATGAATCCCGGCGATGATGATTTCGGAGTAATGGCCTTCATTCACGAGCGTTTCCGCTTCTTGGATGATGGAGCGAGGGTCGCGGGAGCGCGAGTTCCCGCGAAGGGTAGGAATATAACAATAGGAGCAGAAATTGTCGCAGCCGTCTTGGACTTTCAAATAAGCGCGGGTGGCTTCGGTGAAAGCGTTGACCCCCAATTCTTCGTAAGTTTCATGGCGAAGCGAAGACTTCACATCCAAAATGGGGGCATGGGTGCGCTGGAATTGGTCGATGAAATCGCCAATCTCCGAACGGGAAGCCGCACCGAGAACAATATCCGCTCCTAAAGAAGCGGCGATCTCAGCGTGCTTCTGGCTATAGCAGCCCATCACGACCAAAGTGGCCTTCGGGTTCTCTTTCCGAAGCTTTGAAATATGCTGGCGGGATTTCTGGTCGGCCGTCGCGGTAACGGAGCAAGTATTGAGGATCAAAACCTCGCTCTTTTTGGGGTCATCGGAGCGGGTATAGCCCCGAAGATTGAGTTCCGCGCCAATGGCCGAATTCTCGTAGGCATTCACCTTGCAGCCAAGGCTAAACAAATAGTAACTTGGCATTTAGGCACCCTTGCGATTCAAAGAGGATAAAAACTTGGATTCATCGGACTTAATTTTATAAATCTCTTTACTAGATATTAACTTATTATCTACTAATGCCTTTATCATTGATTCTCGGTCGTTCGCGTAGTAAGCATCCACCACTGGGAACAGTCTTTTGAGCATGTGGTTATGGCTGGGGTGATGTAACGCTCGATCAAAGAGACAAAGCTTGACATCAAGCCGCCCTTGGAGGTTCACAAAGTAGACCGCTTCGGCGTCAAAATCATAGAATGCACTCCCGACGGGAGTACTCCGGATCTCGACCAATTTGGTGAAATAGGAATTGAAGAGTTCGGGACCATAGTAATCGAAGGGATCGATCGTGACGCCATCATAGTCTTTCAGTAAGGAAAGGTACGGCGGGACCATGAGTTTCTGAAATTGGCCGGCATAGACGAGGTTGAGGTTCGCCGGGAAAATCGGAACGTAAATCCTTTGATCTAATTTCCATTTCAGAAAGGGCAGCTCGGCCATCGCTTGGTTCATGTAGTCGGAAACGCTGGTCGTGACTAAGCCTTCTTTTTTCTCTTCTTTTAGCTTTAAAGCGTAGGATTTCTCGATGATTTCCTTATTCATGATCGAGCGAATCAAGATGTTCGCCCGCACAATATCAAAGCTGTCTTCGGCCTTGAGGAATGGGGCGTACCCCGAGACGTTATTGAGTAAGACCCGGTTGTTCAAATAAAAGGCCATTTCGGCCGAACGGCCAAACGGGGTCTGGCGCTGCTTCCGTTCGAGTTTCAGGAAGAAGTCCATTATTTCGCCTCCATAAACGCCGAAATGAGGCTTAGGGAGGCGAGCGAGGCAGTTTCGGCTCTAAGAATGCGTCGGCCTAAAGAAACGGGCGTGAAGCCCGCTTCCAGGGCTTTCTTGGCTTCTTCGATGGTGAACCCGCCTTCCGGTCCCACCACCACGAGGATGCTCGAGCCCGCTTTCACCGGGGCTAAAGCGGCAAAAAGGGTCGCGCTTTGACCCGCCATTTCTTCATAGGCGAAGAACTTCTGATCGGCGGTCAGGCTTAAAACTTGATCAAAATCGGCATAACGATCGACTTTAGGGACATTGAGGCGCCGGCACTGCTGAGCCGAGCTCTCGGCGATTTTCTTTAAGCGGAGAATCCGGCTGTCTTCGCTTCCCGCCGCCACTTTGATGATGGTCCGCTCGCTTAGGAAGGGGATGAAATGGCTGCAACCGAGCTCGGTGCCTTTTTCCACGACGAGATCGTTGTGGTCGCCTTTTAAAACGGCGAAGGCCAAGAGGAGTTCGCCATCGAGTTCCCGTTTTTCTTCGATGGGATGCCCGATTGAAATCTCGAGAGGATCGAGATGGCTGATCGAACAAAGATAGGTCGTTTGGCCCGTCACCACCTCGATTTGCTCATGGAGAGCAATCCGAACCACATCGACCAAATGATGGGCATCCTTCGGCGAAAGAAAGACGTTATTCCCGCGGACGCTATCGGCGAAATAACGTTGCATAGTTAACGGAGGAACTCCCCATTGTTATCTTTGAGCGAATCGTTTTTGGAAAGGTAGATCGCGACGATGACGTAAACGAGCCAGACCACGGCGAAAGGAATCACGAACGCAAGGGCGTTCGGAATCAATTTGGTGAAAAAGAAGATCGAACCGGCCCCGGCGACGATCACCAGAGTGGAGACGAGTTCATAGATCGCCCGCTTCACGAAGCCAATATAGAAATCATGCACCCCGAAATAGCCTAATAAGGCGCAGAGCCACACCAGCGTTTTATGCGATTTGCTCTTGTAGAGGCCATAGCCTTTCGCTAAGGGATCGATATGTTTCGTGATATCCATGGTTTCGTAAGAGGGATCGATCGGGTTCTTCTCACCACAAAAAGGGCAGATATCGGTATCGAATTTCGAGATTTCGCGATGGCAGTTCTTGCAATACGGCATAGGGGTTTACCGCGACTAGTATAACCTAGTTTCGAAAGACTCCAAAAAGAAAAGAAGGCTTTCGCCCTCAATTCTTGAATTCGCGATCAATACGCCGTCTTGTCGCTGATCTTTTTATACTCGTCGTAGAGCTTTAAGCATTCGGAACGGTCGAGCTCTTTCACAAACTCGGCTTTCGCCTCGGGTTTGCTCATCTGATAGAACTGCTCATCCCGGAATCCGATCTCGCGGGTATCGACGACGTTGCAGCCATAGTAGACCTTGCCGATATTGGCCCAGAGAATCGCCCCTAAGCACATCGGGCACGGCTCGCCCGTCGTATAGATGACGCAGCCAGAAAGGTCGAAGGTTCCAAGCTTTTCGCAGGCGGCATGGATCGCCATGATTTCACCATGGCAAGTCGGATCGTGGCGTTTGACCACTTGGTTATGGCCGACTCCGACGATCGTATCGCCTTTCACGATCACGGCCCCAAAGGGTCCGCCATCGCCGGCTTCGATTCCTTTTTTCGCTTCAGCGATCGCAAGTTTCATGTACTGGTTCATTGTGGGTACCTCCGGGTATTATCTACTTCCGGAAGTTATCTTTCCAGCGTTGGAAGAACGAATCCTTCTTGTCGCTTTGGTTTTGGAAGGCGGTGAGCAGGTCTTTTTGCGAACGGCTAAGATGAGCCGGCG
>MVZL01000148.1 GCA_002068375.1 Tenericutes bacterium ADurb.BinA155 | reverse complement strand
CTTCGCACCGCCTTTTTGGCGGCGGGGCTCACCACGTAAGCGCCTTTAGCGACGCCATCGGCGGAAGAATTGGCCAATAACGGCAGATTCTGGCGGGATAAGATCAGGGCGGTCGGCGTCTTCTTTTCGCTTAAAGCCAAGGTCCAAGCGGCGTAAGTTTCCCTCGCGTCGGCCGGACGGATCACGTCGAGGCCCGGGATGCTGCGGAGCATCGCGAGTTGCTCGATCGGTTCGTGGGTCGGCCCGTCTTCCCCAACCGCGATCGAGTCGTGGCTGAAGAGGTAAATCGCCGGGATGTGTTCGAGGCAAGACATGCGGATGGCGTTCTTCATGTAATCGGAGAAAATCAAGAAGCAGCCGACATAAGTCTTGAGACCCCGGTGGAGTTCAATGCCGTTTTGAGCCCCGGCCATCGCGAATTCGCGGATGCCCCAGTTGACGTCGCGGCCTTCCGGATGATCGCGGCTGAAGTCGGGGTCATCGGGCACGTTCGTCATGACCGAAGCCGCCACGTCGGCCGATCCCCCAAAGGCGAAGGGGCAGCTTTGATGGAGCGAAACGATGAATTTGCCCGAGGTGACGCGGGAACTCTCTTTGAAGTCGGCCGGGTATTCCGGGAGCTTCGGAAGATATTTCTCGACGTTTCCTTTGATGGCGTCCTGGAAGCGGGCGTATTCGCCCGGATGGAAGCCGCTATAGATTTGGGTTTGCTTAAAGTAAGCGGCGTAGGCCGCGGCCCCCCGCTTCGCAAAGCTCTCTTTGAAGAGATCATAAACCGCCGCGGGGACGGTGAATTCCGGATAGTCATAGCCATAAACTTGCTTGGCGTGTTGGCCATCTTCTAAGCCGAGGGGGTTGCCGTGGACCTTGCAGGTCCCCTGCTTCTCCGAGCCATAGCCGATGATCGTGTGGACGATGATCACGGTCGGAAGGGCGACGCTTTTCTTGGCGTGACGGATCGCGCGGTCGATCGCGGAAACATCATTGCCATCCTTCACTTCGAGGACGTTCCATTCGGCGCTAAGGAAGCGCATCTTGATGTTCTCGGTGAGCGAATTGGTGGTCGGCCCATCGAGGGTCGAGCCGTTCTCGTCGTAGAAAAGAATCAATTTGTTGAGGCGAAGGTGGCCGGCTAAGGAGATCGCTTCTTGGCCTAGTCCTTCTTCAAGGCAGCCATCGCCGCAGAGACAATAGGTATAATGATCGATCAGCTGATTGCCTTCCGGATATTCCGCGGCCATCGCCATTTCGGCGATCGCCATACCAACGGCTTGGCTGATGCCTTGGCCTAAGGGGCCGGCGGTCGCGTCGACTCCGATCGTATGGCCATATTCCGGATGGCCCGGGGTCAAAGAGCCGAGTTGACGGAAATTCTTCAGATCATCCATGCTGAGCCCGTATCCGCAAAGATGAAGCATCGCATAGAGGAGCGAGGAGGCGTGGCCGGCCGATAAGACAAAACGGTCGCGGTTGATCCACTCCGGGTTCTTCGGGTCGGAAACGAGATGATCCTTAAATAGGCTATAAAGGATCGGGGCGGCATCGAGGGCCATGCCCGGATGGCCGCTCTTGGCCTTATTCGTCATATCGATCGCTAAGCTGCGGATCGCGCCTAAGGCTAACGCATCGATTTTCTTGCTGCTATTTCCGATTTCCATAAGGTTCCTCCTAGAATGGAACAGGTTACTTTACTCTTTTTTTATGGCAATGCCGAGCAAATCCAGCTGTTCGGGGGTGACTTCGCCCGGGGCTTTGCTCATCGGATCGACCGCTTGGAGGTTCTTCGGGAAGGCTTCGACGTCGCGGATATTGTCGGTTCCGGTCAAGATCATGATGAGACGATCTAAGCCAAACGCGATGCCGCCATGGGGCGGAACCCCATACTTAAAGGCATCGATGAACCAGCCGAATTTCGCGGCCACTTCTTCATCGGATAAGCCCAAGATCCTGAAGATCTTCCATTGGGTATCATGATCGTAAATCCGGAGGGTGCCCCCGCCGGCTTCGTAGCCATTGATGACGATATCGTAAGCATAAGCCAAGACGTCTTCCGGCTTGCGGTCAAGCAAAGGAAGGTCTTCGTCGCGGGGCCTCGTGAAGGGATGGTGCTCCGCGGTATAAAGGCCGGGTTTCCCTTCGACCGGATCGAACATCGGGAAGTCGACGACCCAGAGCAAATCGTAGGTCCCTTCTTTCACTAAGCCCATTTCGTGGGCGAATTTGATCCGGATCGCGCCTAAGCCGAAGTCGATGTCGCGCCGATAAAGGCTCGAGCTGAAGAGGACGAGGTCATCGTTCTTGAGATCGAGCTCTTGGATCAGCTTCTGCTGAAGCCCCGGCTCGAGGAATTTGGTGAAGGAGCCATTGAGGGCGCCATTCTCCATCTTGAGCGAGAGGTAACTCTTCAGATTGAACTTATGGGCTTCGAGCTGAAGCTCATCGAGGGTCTTGCGGCTCGTTTTCGCCGCCATCCCCGGAATCACCACCGCTTTAATATAAGGAACGTCCTTGAAACCTTCGAAACTCGACTGGTGCATGAGATCCGCGATATCGTGGAGCTTGAGGCCATAGCGGGTATCGGGTTTATCGGAGCCATAGGTATCCATCGCTTCCCAGAAGGGAATCCGGCGGAGCGGGAGTTTCACTTCATAGCCAACGGTCTCTTTGAAGATCTTGGCTAACAAGGCTTCTTCGAGCGCCAAGAGTTCGTCTTGCGATAAGAAAGACATCTCCATATCGATCTGGGTGAATTCCGGCTGGCGGTCGGCCCGTAAGTCTTCATCGCGGAAGCAGCGGGCGATCTGGTAATACCGTTCCATCCCGCCGATCATGAGAAGCTGTTTGTAGAGTTGCGGGCTCTGGGGAAGCGCGTAGAAAGAGCCCTGGTGAATCCGCGAAGGGACCAGGTATTCTTTCGCGCCTTCTGGCGAAGAAATCCCGAGCATCGGGGTTTCGATTTCGACGAAGCCTTTGCTATCGAGGTATTCATGGATGAGGCGGACGACTTTGGCTCGGGTCTTCAGCCGTTGCTGCATCACCGGGCGTCTTAAATCGAGATAGCGGTAAACGAGGCGGGTATCTTCGAGCGCGTCGGTCTTATCGGCGATGATGAACGGGGGGTTAACCGCTTTATTCACCACGACGAGTTTATCGAGGACGACTTCGATTTCGCCGGTCGGAAGGTTCGGATTGGCCACGTCTTTTTTGCAAACCGTCCCAAAGGCCTGAACGACGTATTCGTTCCGGACGTC
>MVZL01000147.1 GCA_002068375.1 Tenericutes bacterium ADurb.BinA155 | reverse complement strand
CCCGCCGATCACGCCGGCTGGGAAGCAAACGAGCAAGGCGGTATCGAGAATGCCGTGTTTATGGAATTCTTTGTAGAACTCATGATCGCAGATCCAATAGACCACGATCGCCGAGAAGACCATGATGACGCCATACCACGCGATATGGATGCCTTTATACTTGTTCAGCAAATCCTGCCAGTTCAAAGCGTTGACCCAAAGCCAACCGGCCCCGCCGATCTCAAAACCGGAAACGAGGGGGTACGTGAGGTGTTTTGCCACCCCTTCGCCCAGGACCAAGAAGAAAATGAGAACCAAGGGGATCGAGGCGAACATGACCCGTTTGAACCACTTGGCTTGCTTCTCTTCGAGGGTGGGTTTCCAATAATGGAGATAGAACGAAGACCATAAGGAGCCGTTGGTGAGCGCGAATAACGCCGCCCCGCCGATCGAGAAGACACTGTCTGAATTTTCCATCTCCCATTGGGCGAACGTGTTGATGGAGGCTTGGAGGAACCCGCCCGCGGCGGTTAAAGCCAAATAAGAAATAATCAAGAGACGCCGCTCTTTTTTACTGAGCTCGTTGACCCGGTCGTTCTTGACGAAACTCCGGAGGGTTTTGATCAATAAGAAAAGACCGCCGCCGAGAAACAAGATTCCAAAGACCAAAAAGGTGATCGCCATAACGTTATATTACTCTATTTGTCCCTTCCGATGAGCCTCTTCGAGGACTTTCTTCAAATATTGGCCAGTGAAGGAGTCCGGATCCTCCGCGACCCGTTCGGGCGTTCCTTGAGCCAAAAGCTGACCGCCCCGATAACCGCCTAACGGCCCTAAATCGATGATCCAGTCTGCGACTTTGATCATGTCGAGGTTATGCTCAATCACGATCACGGTATCGCCATGGTCGACAATGGATTGAAGGACTTTGATCAAGCGTTTCACATCATCGCTATGGAGCCCCGTCGTCGGTTCATCGAGGACGTAGAGGGTTTTTCCGGTCGCCCGGCGCTGCAGCTCGGTCGCGAGTTTCACCCGTTGGGCTTCCCCGCCCGATAACTCGGTCGCGGGTTGCCCCAATTTGATATAGCCAAGCCCGACGTCGCTCAAGGTTTTGATCTTGCGGAGGATCTCGGGCCGATTCGCGAAGAAAGGAATCGCGTCTTCGATCCGCATATCGAGGACGTCATGGATATTCTTGCCTTTATATTCGCAAAGCAAGGTCTCGTCGTTATAGCGTTTGCCTTCGCATTCGTCGCATTTGACATAAACATCGGGCAAGAAAGACATCGGGATCCGGGTAACCCCGGCCCCTTGGCATTTCTCGCAGCGTCCCCCGGGAACATTGAAGCTGAAGCGGCCTTTATCGTAGCCGCGGGCCCGCGCTTCGTCGGTTTCGGCGAATAAGGCTCGGATATCATCGAAGACCCCGGTATAGGTCGCCGGGTTGCTCCGGGGAGTTCGGCCGATCGGCTCCTGGGTGATGTTGATGATCTTATCGATGTTCTTGAGGCCGACGATCTCTTTGTATTCGCCCGGATCGTTCTTGGTGCCGTTTAATTCGTGATCGACCGCTTTGACCAAGGTTTCATTGATGAGCGAGCTCTTGCCGGAGCCCGATACCCCGGTCACGAGGATGAGCTTCCCCAAAGGGAACTTCACATCGATGTTCTGAAGGTTGTGGCATTTCGCCCCTTTGATTTCGATGAATTTGCCATTCCCTTTCCGTCTTTTAGCGGGGACGGGGATGTATTTTCGACCCGAAAGATAATCGCCGGTGATCGAGCGGGGGCAGGAACAAATATCCTCCAAGGAGCCTTCGGCCACCACTTCGCCGCCATGGATGCCAGCGCCCGGTCCGATGTCGACCAGATAGTCGGCGGAGCGCATCGTCTCTTCATCGTGCTCGACCACGATCAAAGTATTGCCTAAATCCCGCATTTCTTTGAGGGTGGCAATCAGTTTGGCGTTATCGCGTTGATGGAGCCCGATCGAAGGTTCATCCAAAACATAGAGGACGCCCGAGAGGCGCGAACCGATTTGGGTGGCGAGCCGAATCCGCTGGGCCTCCCCGCCAGAAAGGGTCATCGCGTAACGGGATAAAGTCAGATAATCTAGGCCCACATTGACCAAGAAAGAGACCCGGTTATGGATTTCTTTGAGGACCATGTCCCCGATTTGATGTTCGGTCGCGCTCAGTTTCGTTTGGGTTTCGTCGACCCAAGAAAGGAGCTTATCGAGGCTGAGGCAGCAGGCTTCATAGATGTTTAAGCCATTGACCTTGACGCTTAAGGCTTCGGGCGAAAGCCGGGCCCCATGGCAAGTCGTGCAGATGCTGTCTCGCATGAAAGTCTCATAGTAAGCGGACATCCATTCCGAGGAGGTTTCGCGGTAGAGCCGCTCAATCCGGGTCTTAACCCCTTCGATTTGCTGAACCCGATGCATCTTGTTGCCGTTCACCGAGGTGATGGTGTAATCCATGACGCGATCGGAGCCGAAAAGAACGATTTGTTTGTCTTCGGGGATCATGTCTTTCCAAGGGGTATCCATCGCAATCTTGTACTCGTCGCAAAGATAGGCGAATTCCTTCCACTCGATGTTGGTGGTGTGAATGATATGAGCAAAATAACGGAGGCAACCTTGGTTGATGGTTTTGCTCGGATCGGGGACTAAAAGATCTTCGGCGACTTCGCGCTTGATCCCTAAGCCCTTGCAATCGGGGCAATAGCCCTGCGGGGCGTTAAAAGAGAAGAGACGGGGCTCGATATTCGGAACCGAGAAGCCGCACTCCGGGCAGCTATGGTGCTCGGAAAGGAGCCGTTCGCCTTTATCGCTTAAGATGATGAGATAGCCATGGCTCCAGTCGAGGGCGAGTTCAACGTCATCGTTGACCCGGCTTCTTAAGCCTTCCTTGATGACTAAGCGATCGACCACGATGTCGATATCGTGCCGCTTATTCTTATCGAGGTCCCCCACTTCTTCGAGGAGTTTGATCTCCCCATCGACCCGTAAACGGGCAAAGCCTTGCTTCTTGATTTTATCGAGGGTCTCTTTTTGGCTGCCTTTTTCGTGGCGGACGACCGGCGAAAGGATTTGGACCTTGGTCCCATCCTCATATTGAAGGATCGCGTTGACCATCGCGACCGGGCTGAACGCCGTGATCGCTCCATGGCCATTCGGGCAATACGGAACGCCAATCCGGCCATAAAGAAGCCGGAGGTAATCGTAAATCTCGGTGACGGTCCCGACGGTGGAACGCGGGTTGTGGCTCGTCGATTTCTGATCGATCGAAATCGCG
>MVZL01000146.1 GCA_002068375.1 Tenericutes bacterium ADurb.BinA155 | reverse complement strand
CGGGTCGGTCGGCTCCTCCTCGAAGTCCGCGGGGTGGGCCCGGTCGAAGTCGAGGAGCTCGGGGAAGCGGGCCTTTTTGGCCTTCTTATCGGCCGCAGCCCGTTCGGCATCACTTTGACGTTTGAATTCGTTCTTCTTTTTTAAGTCGAAGATCGTGGTGAAAGAAATCACGATGATGAGAGCCGCCAGAATCACCAGGTAAATGGCGATGGCGGTATTGCTCGTGAAGTAATCGAAGGTGGAATCGAAGAGGGGGAATGCTTTCATGGGGATGCCTTTCTATAGCTTTAATAAAATCAGAAGATTAATGAAACGATCAAGAAGTGGTCGTGGTGCTCGCTACCCAGAGCGTTGGGGTGCCATCGACATAATGCCAATGGAATCCATCGTCCTGCTCGGTCGCTGAATAATAAAGAATCTTGATCCGAGCGGGAATATTGCCTAACCAAGAATAGCCACTGGAAGACGTTCCTAAAAAGAAGATGGTTTTCATCGCAGTGTTGTTGTTAAAAACTCCGGAGTCAAAATAAGTAATGGTTGTCGGAAGCACAATTGAAGGTAAAGCGCACTGATAGAAAGCATAAGAGCTAACCGTCGTTAATTTCGAATTCATCTTGACCTCGGCCAAGCTTGAGCATCCGGAAAAGGCCCAAGAATCGATCTGATTTAAATTTGCTCCCAAAGTGACTGTTTTAAGAGAACGGCAGTCCTGAAAGCAGGAGGAATTTATCCGGGTCACCGAATCGGGGATAACGATGGAGGTTAAGCTCGAACAATTCCCGAAGAGATAGCCAGGGAATTCTTTTAACGTGCCATTGAAGGTTACGCTTTGAAGAGAAGTACAATCGCCGAAGGTATTGTAGCCAAGAACCGAGGAATTGATTGTTGCTTTTGTTAAGGAACGGCAGGACTTGAAAACATAATCGGAAAAGGACGTGATGGTAGAGGGAATCGTCAGTTCCGTTAAGCCCGAGTTTTGAAAAGCGCCGTAATCAATTTGAACTAAGGACGCCGGAAAAGCAATCGTGGTCAAATCGGGGCAATTATTAAAAGCATTCGAGCCAATCTCAGTGAGACCTTCGTTTAAAGTCACCGCCGCAATTTTGCTTTGATAAAACGCCAGCGATCCAATCAAAGTAACGCTGGCAGGGCAGATAAAAGAAGTCGCGGAATCTGGGGCGAGGAGAACCTGAGTCTGCTTGGCATTCATCAAAACGCCGTTATAAGACGAATAAGTAAGGTTACCGGAGGCGACGAGGTATGAAGTGATCTTCGTAGCATCGGAAAGTTCGCTGAAGGATAAGTTAGTCAAGGCAGCGGGAAGGGTTAAGGCACCGGTTTTGGCCAAAGGCAGGATAACCATTTGCGTTTGATCCTTGCTATAAAGCACTCCATCGTCGCTCGAGTAAACGGAGTTGGCCGCTGCGACGGAAATGCTAGTTAAGGAAGAACATGAGGCAAAGGCCCGCTTAGAGCAAGATAGCAACGAGGCTGGCAAAGAAATCGAAACTAAGCGGGGACAATTGCTAAAAGAATTGTCTCCGAGGGAAAGAAGTGCGCTTCCAAAGTCGATAGTGGTCAGGACGGAATCGTCATAGAAAGCTTGTTCTCCAATCGCGACGGGGCAATCGTTAAAAACCAAGGTAGTGAGTCTGTCACAATCGTAAAAAGCTCGATTTTGAATGGAAGTGAGACTGCTTGGAAAACTGACGCTCAAAATTTGGTCAAAATTTGCGAAGGCATTGCTACCGATAGTTTTTGTTCCTTCAGGAATCACCAAAGCGGTCGAAACGGGAATTGCGTATCCAAAATAAATCGTTTCTTTATCGGCGCTGCAAACGAAATGACCATTGACGCAATAAGTCGGATTGTCTTGGTCGATGCTCAGTTGGAAATTAGAATTGACGTCATAGAATGCCGAGGGTTCAATGGAATTAACGCTCTTAGGCAATTCAAGTTTCGTTAAAGCGGAAGTCGAACGAAAGGCGCTCGATCGGATTGCCATCAAATTCTGGGATAACCGGACCGAAGAAAGATTCTGACAGCCATAGAAGGCGCTCGCCTCAATCCGCTGAATATTATCCTCAAGATAAATGGATTTAATATTGTATTGCCAATTGAAAGCTCCTTGGCCAATCGCCACGACGGGGGCCTCCCCATTGGTGCCGTCGTTGTACGTCAGGCCAACATAAACATCCGTATCGTTGCCCGAAAACGAATTTACCGTATATTGCTTATTTGTCTGATCGAACCAATAACGCAAGGAACTGCTGGGGGAGCGGACGGATTCGCTATACTGGGCGGTGGCGACAAGCGGAGAAACGACGTGCGTGAGATCGATGTCCCAACCGCTGAAGGTGTAGCAGTAGCGGCCAGAAATCGGTTTGACGGGCGTAACGCCACTGAAAACCGCTTCCTTTCCATAGGCAATGTATCGGGTCTGCAAAACCGTCCCATCGTAATTCTTGAAAACGACGGGGAAGCTATTGACTGTTTCGGTATAAACTGCGGTGAAGTCCCGATTGGACGTGATGTTACTGAGCGGCAAGTTCCAGCCCTGAAAGACGTAGGTGCTTTCCGCAGTCGCGGGACGCTCCGGGGGATCGCCGGCATAAATTGCGGTATCGCCATAAGAGACCTTTTCGACATCGAGCAAAGTTTGGTCATAATTATAGAAACGAACGGTAAAGCCGGCCCGTTCCGTCACATATTGAGCCACGAAGGTTTCGTTGTCTTGAATGTTATCAAGGGACTTATTCCAACCAGTGAAGGTATAGACGAAACCTCCCTCGCTTTCCCGAGTCGGAACCGGGCCTTGATAGATGGCAACCTGACCTTGCAGGGTCGTCGTTTCATAGAGAAAAGTGCCATCGAAGTTCAAAAAGGTGACCACAAAGTAACGGGACTGTTCTTCTGAGGAAGAAGAGCTGGAAGAACTCGAACTCGTCTGAGGAACGGAAGAATGACTAGAGCTGGAAGAAGAGGGCCACCAAGAACTTAGGGCGGTGCCTGAGGAAAAATCAAAATAACCGCATCCAGAAAGAACGATGGCACCGAAGCCAACTCCAAGAATCCCTCGAAGAGATTTGCTAATAAATCGTGACCAATCCATACATATATTTAAGGTCGTAGCTCTCGGTTGCGGCCTCTCCTCCTGCATTAGAATTTGTGATGGTGACCTCACCAATCGGGTTTTCGGCATTTTCGCAAACGGCGGTCAGGGGTCAGCGGGCAGAATACAGAAGATAGGAGATGAGAGATAGAAGATGGATGTGATTAGAAAAGTTAGATTT
>MVZL01000145.1 GCA_002068375.1 Tenericutes bacterium ADurb.BinA155 | reverse complement strand
GCTTTCGCTAAACCGGCTGCGCTCGAAGAAGTCGAGGAGCCTTGTTTCATCTCGATATCGGCGCTCGCATTTACCGCCGAGCTGGTGAGCCCGAAATCATCCTGCTCATAGAAGGTGGTTCCGCTCGCTTGGAAAAGATTGAAGAACACCGCGGGATCAACCGAAGCGGTCGAAGAGACGCTAGCCGAAGAGGCCGCGGGGGTCGACGAGACGGCTTTAGAACTATTGCTCACGCCGCAAGAAGCGAGTAAGAAAAGGCTCATTCCAAGGGCGAGAGAGATTTTCGAGGATTTATTGCTGATCATAATGTCATTATATCCCGCTTTTTGCTAACGCAAACATCAAGATGCCTCCGGCGACCCCGACATTGAGGGAGTCGATCCCCGCCATCGGAATCTTCACCGCCTGATCGCAAAGCGATAAAACCGCCGGTTCGATCCCTTGGCCTTCGTTGCCTAGGACCAAAACGAGCGGACGGGCCGGGACCTTAAATTCCCGGAAATCCACCGCTTCTTTTAAGGAAGTTCCGAGAATGAAATAACCTTCCTTTTGAAGGGAAAGGATATCGGCGGTCGCCGCTTCCTTTGAGGCGATGACATTAAGTGAAAAAAGGGCACCTTGGCTCGCTAAAATCGCTTTCGGATTATAGGGGCTGCAGCTTTCTTTTGATAAGACGACGTCCTTAAAGCCAAAAGAGAGGGCGGTCCGTAGGAGCGTTCCTAAGTTCCCCGGGTCTTGGATGAAATCGAGGTAGAGAACCAGCTCTCCCCTCACGGGGCGTTCGGCTTTCGGGTGGCAAAGGGCCACGATTCCTTCCGGGCTCTTGGTAAAGGCGAGTTTCTCGATGATTTCGGCGGTAACGACATGCTGCGGGGCCGGGTATTTCGGGTTTGCTTGGAGGAGAAAAAGCTCATCCACCATCCCGTTTGCTAACGCCATCTCGACCGCGTGGTAACCTTCGATGAGAAAATGATCGCCCGGCTTTTGCTTATAGCTAAAGGCGAGTTTCACTTTCGGATTGGTCTTGCTGCTAATCACATCACTCATAGATTTTCTTCCTTAGTTTAGCATGAAGGACGCGGTAATCGGGGCAATAGGTATAGACGACTTGATAGAACCGCTCCGAATGGTCGAAGACGAAATGATGGGCGAGTTCATGGACCACGACCGAATCGATCACCGGAAGCGCGTAATGATAGAGCTCGCTTTGTAGGGTGATGCTATGGGTCCTTTTGCTATTGACCCCATACCGGGATTTCATCGACCGCGACTTCACTTTATACGGGGTTTTGACCCCCATGAGGGCTTCATAGTATCGGACCCGTTCCGTAAAAAGAGGCAGGCTATTCTTCTTGAGGTAGGCTTTCCGTTCCTCGTCACTCCGGAAGCTAAGGGGCATCTTTTCGCCCAGAATGTAGGTATAGCCTTCGCCATAAGGGAGCTTGTCCGGCGGGAGCGGTTTATTGACTTTCTTCAGGAGTGAGGGCAAAAAATGGCTCACCATCTTATCGATCTCCGGGAGCGGGGTGAGATAAGGGGCGCTGATCCGAAGGCTTTTCCCGAGGCGGTCGCTCCGCAAAATGATGTTCCGAATCCGTTTGAAGGTAATCGTGGCGGGATAGTCGGTCCCTTCGTAGCGGTAGATGCGGCTTTTTTGCATACCCTGGCATTATATGCCAATTTCGTATCTTTTAGGGGCGAACTAGGGTAAACTTACCTCGCAATGGAAAAAATCTTAGTATCCGCATGCCTTCTTGGCGAAAAATGCCGTTATGACGGCAAAGACAATCTCGTTCAGGCGATCAAAGACCTTGGAACGAAATACGACCTCGTCCCCTTCTGCCCCGAGCAGGAAGCGGGTTTACCGACCCCGCGGGAACCTTCGGAAATCTTTCACGGAATGGTCAAACATAAAGACGGATCCGATGTGACCCGTTTCTATAATGATGGGGCCCAAAAAGCTCTCAATATCTGCAAGTTCTTGGGAATTCGCATCGCGATTTTAAAGGATTACTCGCCCGCTTGCGGGGTCCGGCAAATTCACGATGGTTCCTTTACCGGCAAGAAGATCCCCGGCCAGGGCTTCACCGCCCAATACCTGAGCCTCAATGGCATTAAGGTCTATTGCGAGAACGATGTCCTCACTTTCCTTAGCGATACCCCCGAGCAAATCGCGGCCAAAGCCGAGAAAAAAGACTTCAACATCAAGAAAGCCCAATATCTTTCGGATCGGGCCGCCGCGGAGCGAAAATATAAGGCCGATTGCGAAGCGGCGACTGCCGCGGGACAACCCGAGCCCGAAAAGCCGGCGATTTTGACCGAGCCCAATCCCTACGCGAAACCGGAAAAGAAGGAATTCCGTTCCTTCCATAAATCGAATGACTTCCATAAGAATGGATCGTTCCATAAAGAAGGCGAAGCGGGTGCCGAAGCTTCCGAAGGATCGGAAGAAAAGCCATTCCATAAAGACTATAAGCATGACGAAGGCAACCCTCGCTCCTTCCACCACGAAGGCGGTTTTCATGGCGGATACGGCCATCATGAGGGTGGCTACCAAGGTCACTCCTCCTATGGCCATAAACCCTATGGGCATTCGGAGTATCGGAACGATAACGATGTCACAAAGAGCGGCGAAACTCCCGATGCGACGAGCTTAACGGGCGAGGTCGCGGGGAAACCGGCTTATAAGAAACCCTATGGGCATAGCTCTTACGGCCACTCCTCTTACGGCCATTCTTCCTACGGCCATGGCGGCTATGGGCACAGTTCCTATCATAAGGATGGCGAAGGCCATTCCTCCTACCATAAAGAGGGCGAAGGCCATTCGTCCTATGGACATAGCAATTACGGGCATTCGTCCTATCATAAAGACGGCGAATCCTCGGGCTACCAAGGCCATTCGTCCTATGGCCATTCTTCCTACGGGCATAGTTCCTACCATAAAGATGGTGAGGGCCATTCTTCTTATGGGCATAGCGGCTACGGCCATTCCTCGTTCCATAAGGACGGCGGATCCGGCTATAAAGGCGGTTACAAGAAGAGCTATTCCGGCCACAGTTCCTATAAAGGCGGCCATTCCTTTCCTAAAGATTCCGCGCCGAAAGGCGGGGATGACGGTTCCAAGAAATAATCGGCCATGACTCCCGATTCCGATAAAACCAAAAAGACGATCCTCCGGATGAGCTATGTCGCCGTTTTTGGCGCACTAGCCTTCGTCCTCACCTATTTCGTCCGGATCCCCTACCCCAATAACGCGGGCTTTTTGAATTTTGGGGATGCGGTGATCTTGCTCATTTCGATGGCGCTTGGCCCGGTCGAAGGGGCCTTGGTTGGCATGCTCGCGGGGTCGATGGCGGATTTAGCGGCTGGT
>MVZL01000144.1 GCA_002068375.1 Tenericutes bacterium ADurb.BinA155 | reverse complement strand
GGGAGAGGCGATAACGGCTCCGTAATTCCGGGACCGAGCAATCCAAAACGATCACTTGGCTCTCAAGGTTCTTATCTTGGCGAACTAACGGGATGATCTTTTCGGCGTCATCGAGCCGGACCACGCATTCGACCCGTTCGAATTTGAGGGGGTTTTGGTCGATCGCTTTCAAAAAGGAAGGGAACACCTCATAGGGGATGTTCTCGACGATCTGAAAATCCCGCTCCTCAAAGGCGTGGGAGATCGTGGATTTCCCGGCGCCGGAGACGCCGGTCAGAATCACAAATTTGCTCATACTGGCTTTATTATAGCCCCTTCACCACGGCTTTCGGTGTGCCAAAAAGAAAAGGATGAGCGATTCGGCTCATCCTTTCTAAGGATATTCGATTATTTCACTAAGAGGTGAACGATGAACATCGCGAGAATCGCCACCACCGCGATCTGATGGCAGATCACGAGGACTTTGCGACTCGGTTTTTTATCGAAGAAGCCGATGAAACCTAAGGCGACGATCGAGGCTAATAAGCCCGCCATCACGTAACCGGTGATGAGATGAAGCTTGCTCGGATCATTGATATCGAAGACCATCGCGAAGTGAAGATAGAGGCAGGCGACCGCGACGGTGCCGATCGGCATATGGAGTTGGTTCATCACTTGATAGACCGGAAGGAGTTTGGCTTTGGTCGCGGGCTTGGTTTTCGGCGAACGGAAGATCGTCCGGATGATGAAGATCAGCATCATGCAGGCCATGAGGCCAGCCAAAACCCAACCTAAGGCTTCTCCGCCTTCCCCGATTTGCATCGGGCCATGGATCGTATAGACGAAGAATAGCGTCACCGCGGTCACGAAAATCGCACCGGCGAGCGCAAAGATCGAAATTTTAGCTGCTTTCATGGATGAACCTCTTGATTCAGCCCTATTCTAGGCTTTCTTCTTTTCTTGTGGTAGCGGGTTGCTCAGGCTTTAAGCGCATGGACATAGGCGATCGCCGCGGTCGCCGCTAAGGCGCCATCGCTGCTGGCGGTCACGAGTTGCCGTAATTTCTTATCGACGATATCGCCGGCGGCGAATAAGCCGGGGATCGAGGTCGCCATTTGGGGATCCGCGACCAAAAAGCCCGCGTTATTTTTGGGGGCAAGGCCCGCTAAGAAATCGGTCGAGCTCTTTTCCCCGGTTAAGGGGAAGACCCCCGCAACCGGATAGGTTTTCTCGGTTCCGTCCTGGAGTTGCACCTTCACCGCTTCGACGAGTTTATTCCCCGAAATGGCTAAGAGTTTGGCCCCAAAAAGGATTTCGACATTGGGGAAACTCCGCAAGGTCTTTTCGTGGGCTTCGGTCGTTTCGAAGGGCTGAGGAGCGAAGAGATAAAGATGATGGCAAAGCGAAGCGAGATAAATCGCCTCCTCGATCGCCCGGTCTTTATAGCCGATCAGCGCGACGTCTTTGCCTTTAAAGAAATTGCCATCGCAGGTCGCGCAATAGGAAACCCCACGCCCCGCGTATTCCTTTTCGCCCGGGACCCCTAAGGTTTTCGTGGTGGTTCCGGTCGCGATGATGAGGGCTTTCGCTTCATAGGTTTCCATATCGGTCGCCACGAGAAAATGATCCCCCTGCTTTTGGACGCCTTGGACGTTCCCGTATTCGGGGACGACCCCGAGTTCGGAAGCATGGGCGACGATTTTCGCGGCAAGTTCCGGCCCCGGAATCAACGATTCGCTCGGATAGTTATCGATCGCATGAATATTGAGAAGTCGACCGCCCGGGGCGGCCTTTTCGAGGATGATCCCGCTTAAGGAACTCCGCTTGAGGTAGATTCCGGCGGTGAGGCCGGCGATCCCGGCTCCGATAATCACGACATCATAGGCTTTAACCATGGATAACCTCCGAGAAGAAATCGGTCCAACTGTTCAAGAAATAACGGGGTTTCAAATCGGGTGGGAGCGCCCGCGGAGTCCAGGTGACGAGCATGCACTTCACCCCGGCGTTCTTCGCGGTCTCGTAATCGTAGATCGTGTCCCCGATATAAAGGACCTTGGTCTTATTATCGAGCTTTAAATCGCACATCGCCTTAAAAACGCCTTCGGGATTGGGTTTCACCGCCGCGACATCATCGCCGGCGATCACCAAATCGAATAAGCCTTCGAGCCCGGTCAGCTTTAAGGTATAAAGAGCTTCTTTCCGGTACTTGCTGGTGACGACCGCGGTCTTGACTCCTTCTTTTTGGAGTTCGATCAGAACCTCTTTTAAGCCCGGATAGGCATAGACGGTCTCGTCATAATGTTTGCGGCAGACCTCTTGGAAATAGGCATAGGCCTCTTCATAAGGAACGGCTGGAAATTCTTCTTTTAGAACATCCTCGAGGGCCGGTCCCGAAAAAGATAAGAGCTTTTTGGCCGAAGGCTTATAACCCGGCCGGAACTTCCGATACATGTCCCAATACGAAAGGATGATCATGAGATCGGTGTCGACGATCGTCCCGTCCATATCGAAAATGACGGCTTGGTAATAGAAGGCGTCTTTACTTGCCTTCGGGATTGACTGGTTTATCTTCGCCCGCGAGCGGTTCATCTTTGCCCTCTAATGGTTTTGAAGAAGTCGCATCTTTTAATGGAGCCGCCGGAAGAGGCTCGGCCGGTTTCGCCGGTTCTTGCGGGAGCGCCACCGCGCCTTCTTGGAGTTCGGCGGCTTGGCGTTTCTTATTGCGGAAATAATCGAAGAGATGGAAGAAGAGGATGGTGAGCACCCCTAAGCCAATATAGATTCCGGACCAAATGATCGACCATTTGCCATCGGAGCCCATATTGAAGGAAGGGTCGCGCATCGGTTCCATGATGATACGGGTAATCCCGTACCAAATGAGGTAGCAGCCTGCCAAATCCCCTTTGGCCAACCACTTTTTGAGCGGTTTCCCAATCGCATATTTAATCACGAAATAACCGACCAAGTTGATGAGCGATTCAATTAAGAAAAGAGGAACGTACATTTTTCCACCAGCGATCGGCTGTCCATTGGCAAAGTCAATCGCCATTTGATTCCGGAGCCAGGTCGGTAGGAACATCCATTGGTTCATATCAACTTCGGCGCCATAGACCTCGTGGTTAAAGAAGTTGCCCCAGCGTCCGATCGCCTGCGCCACCAAAATCGTCGGGACGATGACATCGGCCGCCCAGCGGACGTTGACGTATTTGCGGCGCTTCATAAAGAAGATGACCCCGGCGATGATACCGCCTAAGGCTCCGCCTAAAATCGTGAGGCCGCCATTCCAAATCTCAAAGATGGTGTACCAGCGTCCATTTAAGAAGTCCTGATGGAAATTCGGACCGCCGGCCCCGTCGCCATTCCAGTTGCCAATCACGTAGCCGATCCGGCCACCGATCACGCCGGCGGGG
>MVZL01000143.1 GCA_002068375.1 Tenericutes bacterium ADurb.BinA155 | reverse complement strand
GCTTCGCTTTGCGCGATCCGCGATGGCAAATGCGTCGCGACCTCGATGGGTCTCACTCCCTTAGGCGGAGTCATGATGGGCACCCGCTCAGGCGATTTAGATCCGTCCGTCATGGATTATCTTTGCAACTGCGAACATAAATCCGCCGATCAAATGTATGAGATTTTCAACAAGCAATCGGGTCTATTAGGCGTCTCGGGGGTCAGCAACGACACCCGCGACGTCGAAGCGGCGATTAAGGCCGGCAATGACCGGGCGATTATCGCCGGTAAGCTTTTCGCTCGCCGGATCGCCGACTTTGTGGGACAATACTTCGTCCGCTTAGGCGGAGCTGATCTCATCATCTTCAGCGCCGGTATCGGCGAGAACAGCGTCTTCTTCCGGAAAGCGATCTTGGAGGATATCCAAGAAGCGCTCCACCTCGACATCGACTACAAAGCCAATGAAGAGGCCAATGGCAAGCAAGCCCTTCTCTCCACCAGCAAATCCGCGATCAAAGTCGTGGTGATTCCGACCGATGAAGAGGTCATGATCGCCCGCGACTGCTACGCCCGGATCAAATAAAGGAAAACCCCCGAACCCATGGACAAAGTGCACAAATTAGACCCCGCGATCCTCGATTACGGCAAAGCCCACAAAAAAGAATACAAGGCGATCTACCGCGCGATCGAACGTTACGATCGGATCGTGGTGTTCCGCCACATCAAACCCGACTTCGACGCGATGGGAACCCAGATGGGCCTCTATACCTGGCTCAAGGACAACTTCCCGAAGAAGGAAATCCATTACGTCGGCGATAACCACGTGAGCTTCACCCCACGCCTATTCCCCGAAACCGAAAACCTGCCCAACGAATTCTTCAAGGGCGGCAATTTCCTCGCGATCGTCGTCGACGTCGGCGACTCGGATCGGATCGCCGATCCCCGGTTCGTCCACGCCAAATACAAGATCAAGATCGACCACCACCCCTGCAAAGAGGAAATCGCGAAGCGCGCGACCGTTTGCGACCTCAAGATGGCCGCGGCGTCCGAGCTCTGCTGCGACGTCCTCCTTAACTGGAAGGGCAAAGTCATGTCGAAGCAAGCCGCCAGTTACTTCTATATTGGGATCGTCGGCGACTCCGGTCGCTTCATGTATAGCGACACGACCGCCCACACCTTCGCGATCGCCCAAGAGCTGCTCCGCGCGGGCATTTCCATCACCGAGATATACCAGCGGATGTACGAGAAGACCATCGATTCCTTAAAGGTCACCGCCTACATCCTCAACCACTTCAGCGTCTCGCCGCATGGGGTCGCCTACTATCTCCTCGATAACGAGATTCAAAGTAGCCTCCATATCACGACCGAGCTCGGCAAAGAAAACGTCAACCTCTTCGCCAACATCAAGGGGATCAATTGCTGGTGCTCGATCACCCAAGATCCTTCCCCGAAAGAGCCCTGCTGGCGGATCAGCATCCGGAGCAAAGGCAAAGACATTTCGCCGATCGCCTTCAAATGGGGCGGCGGCGGCCATGCCCAGGCTTCGGGCGCCAAGATCAAGGATCTCAGCGAGCTCGACGCCTTTATCAAAGACCTCGACGATCTCTTCGTGGCTTAATGATTTGACAAAATAAGGCGTTTGGAGTCCCCCTCCAGCGCCTTTTTTGGTGGGAAAAGGAATGGGGAGATGCTAGAGTACTCGTAAGAACTTTTTCTTTAGAAAAATAGGGGGTCTTCTTTATGAATACACGGGTCCATCCGCTCATGAAGCAACGCTGGTACATGTACATCACCCAGTTCGTTTCGGGCATGTCGGTGATGGCGGTCGAACTCGGGGCGAGCCGATTAATCGCCCCTTACTTCTCTTCTTCCCAAATCGTCTGGACCATCATCATCGGCTCGATCATGATCGCGATGGCGATCGGGAACTTCTTAGGGGGCAAGCTTGCCGATAAGCATCCTTCGATCGGCCGCCTCTACTTCTTCATGCTGCTCTCCGGGACTTGGATCACTTTGATCCCTTTCCTGGGCCGCTTCGTGATCGCGGGCATCACCGCCTTATTCGCCATGATCGTGAATTCCGGATTATTGATCTGGGCTTCTTTCTTCACGTGCATCATTCTCTTTATCCCCCCGCTGCTCTTATTAGGGATGGTCACCCCTTCCTTAATCAAGTACGCGCAAAAGGAAGGCTCGACCTCGGGTCGGGTCGTCGGGATCTTAGAGGCTTTAGGGACGGTCGGATCGATCCTGGGGACATTCCTACCGACCTTCTTAACGATCCCGACGATCGGGACCGCCTTCACCTTCCTTATTTTCGGCGTCATTCTATTCGCCTTAGGCGCGGTCTATTTTATCGTCGGTTGGATCGATCAAGGCCGTGCGAAAAAGGAAGGGCAACTCGCCGAGGAAAAGCCTGAGGAGAAAAAGGAACGAAAGAAAGACAATATCGGCAAAAGCATCGCCGTCTCGCTCTGTTTGATCGGCACGGTGCTCGGCGGGGTCCTCTCCCGCGAAAGCGCCTTTGCCTTTTGGGATAGTCAAATCATCTATACCGGCGAGTCAATCTATAACTACCTCCAAATCCGAAAAGACAAGAACAGCGAGACCTATTATTTCTCCACGAACGTCATGTTCTCCTTCCAGTCGATCATCCGGGATCAAGGGAACACCTTGACCGGGGCCTATTACGACTACGCGATGGCCGCGCCCATGATGGTGGATGATGTGAGCGATAAGGAACTCGATGTTTTGGTTTTGGGGATGGCGATGGGAGCCTATGGGACCCAGCTCGAGAAGTTCTTCCCCGATTACAAGTTCCACATCACCGGGGTTGAGATCGACGAGAAGATGATTGGGCTCGCCAAACAATATTTCTTTCTCCCCGACGACATCGAAATGGTCTGCGATGATGGCCGGAGCTACCTCGCCTACCACCCCAAAAAGTACGACGTGATCATGCTCGATGCCTATTCGGGCATCAGCGTGCCTTTCCAAATGGCTTCCAAGGAATTTTTCGTTTCGGTCCAGGACCATCTGAATGTAGGCGGGGTCGTCGTTTCCAATATCAACATGGTCGATAACCATCCGGGTTCGATCGATCAGGCCCTCGCCGAAACGATGAAGAATGTTTTCCCCTCGGTCTATTCCTATACCTTAGGCGGAGGCTCCTCCAACCGTGAACTCTTCGCTTCGAAGAGCTCCAAGATGATCAGCAATCTTGGAAGCCGAATCCCTTCCCTCTCCCGCGGAGAATTAAAAAGTCCGTTCAGCCAAGTTCATGACGAAGCCCAAGAAATTACCACTTCTTCGATTTGCCTCACGGACGATAACGCGGACGTCGAGCTCCGAAGCATGTCCGCGATCGACGGGATCATCCAAGATAGCGTCGCCCAATATCGGGCCATCTTC
>MVZL01000142.1 GCA_002068375.1 Tenericutes bacterium ADurb.BinA155 | reverse complement strand
CCACTCCGGCGGCGTGGGTGCCATAAAAGGTGTCGAGAAGGTTGCCCGCCATCGTTCCTCCGACGGCTAAGCCTCCTAAAATCGATACGCTTAAAAGAATTAGGGATTGTTTTTTCATTGGATATCGCCGCCTTTTTCTTTGGCAACGACCGCTTTTTCCGCGCCTTTTTCCGCGTGTTTCTTCTTGCTGAAGACCCAAATCCAGTTCACGAAGTAGTTGGCGATCGCAAGGACCGTATCAACGCAGATCTTGATGAGGGTCAACGCCCAGCTATTCGGAATGAGGCTGAAGGCGTAGGTTAAGCCAAAGGTGAGGCCCATGTTGACCACGAACATGATCGCGTAACGGAGCGACTTCTGGCCCCGGCCGCCTTTGCTGGGGAAGACCACCAGCATATTCATGATGAAATTGAATAGGCCAGAGATGACCCGGGCGATCACGACGCCATAGAAGACCTGCCAAAGCGGCTCGTTCGAAATGAAAGTGCTGATAAGGTAGAACGCGAGTTCATCGACGCCCCAGCTGCTTAAAGCCACAAGGATATAGGTGATCGGGGTCCGATAAATCCGGCAAGTATCGAGGAAGGGTCGGAAATGGGAGACCTTATTGCCTTCCTCATAGATCGTTTCGATCGGAAGTTGGAAGATCGTGGTCTCTTTGGCCGCGTCCATGATGAAATTCATTTCGTATTCGTAACGTTCGCCCTGCTCATCGATCGCTAAAGGGAAGAGAACTTCGGGGATGCCACGTAAGCCCGATTGGGTATCCGGGAGCTTTTTGCCGGAGAACATTTTGAAGTAGAAACTCGAAAAACGATTACCCCCCTTGCTTCTTTTCGGAACATTGGGGCCATCGAAATCCCGTTCGCCCATCACGAGTTCGTCGGGATGCTCCGCTAAAGCGTCGCGGACTCTTAAGATATCTTTATAGGTATGTTGACCGTCGCCATCGGCGGTGACGATCCCATGGATTTCCGGATGCTGGCCATAGATATAACGGAACGCTTCTTTTAAGGCGTGGCCTTTGCCCTTATTGGTCGGATAAGAAAGAACGGTGAATAAACCCAGAGCTCGGATCGCGTCGAAGACCGGGGCATATTGTTCGCCCGAGCCATCATCCACGACCACAAATAAGCCGAAATCGCTGGCTTTAAAACTCTTGAGGAAGGGAAGGACTTTCTCATTGGGGCAATAGATTGGGATAACGAGTGCGGTATTCATACACCCTATTAATCCGCGACCTTTAGGTTTTATTGGTTCTCGTGAAGAGAAAATTTGCCAAGTCCACATGCGGTGACATTTTAAACTGAATGGAATACGCTCACCACTAAAACAACTAAAGGGTGAGAGGATTGTGATACGATATCCCCTAGAAAGGCCAGGTTTAACCTTATGGCAACGGCATCATGGCAGGCTCTCGTTCCGTATTTCAAAGACATCAAAGACTATTCGCATCTTCTCGAGATTTTAGGATATGACATCCAAACCAATACCCCGGAGAAAGCGATCGCGGAGGAAAACGCCCTCGCCGAACGCTTTAGCGGCGAACTCGCGAAGATCAGCCAAGATCCGGGCTATATCGCGGCCTTAACAAAGGCGGCGAAAGACCCGGGCCTCACCCCAATGCAACAAAAGGTCGTCCGCGAAAAGATGAAGCAGGTCGAACTGCTCCAAAAGCTTTCGCTAGCGGACTATATGGAATATAACCGGGTCACCAATCTCTGCAATGAGATGTGGCGGAAATACCGGCCGCTCAATGACTTCAAGAGCTACCTCCCCTATTGGGAGAAGCAAGTCGAATGGCAGAAGAAGATCTTTGCCTTGCTCCGTAAGCCCAAGCAAGCGACTCTCTATGACGTCGCCCTCGATATGTATGAGCCGGGCGAAAACGAAGTCATGATCGATTCCGTTTTTGGACCGCTTAAGGATTTCTTAATCCAAAAGCTCCATAGCGTTTTGAAGAAGCAAGAAAAAGAGACGGCCCATCCGATCGCCCCTTATAACGTCGATTCGCAGCGGCACCTCTCCTATGCTTTACTGAAGATCATCGATTACGACATGGCGGCGGGATGCCTTCGCGAATCCGCCCATCCTTTCTCCGATTGGATCGGGGCCCACGATAGCCGGGTCACCACGAAGTTCTTAGTCGAGGATTGGCGGAGCAATGCCTTCACCTGTCTTCATGAAGGCGGACACTGCCTCGAGTTCCAAAATTGGAGTGAGGAGGAATTCGCAAACTTTGCTGACGCCATGGCGACTTCGGCCGAATGCGAAACCCACTCCCGCTTCTATGAGAACTTAATCGGGCGGAGCAAGGAATTCGCGCCGATTCTTCAAAAGGCCGCGGCGGAGACTCTCGATCCTGCGATTGCGAAGATCGCGCCTAGCGAGTTCTTCTACATGGTCAATAAAGTCGAACCGGGCTTAATCCGCTGCGAAGCCGATGAGCTCACCTATTCGCTTCACATCATCATCCGTTACGAGATCGAAAAGGACCTCACCAATGGGGTGATTTCTTGCAAAGACGTCCCGGCGATCTGGAACCAAAAGTATAAGGATTATCTTGGCGTGATCGTCCCTAATGATAAGGACGGTTGCATGCAGGACGTCCACTGGTCCCAAGGCTCGATCGGCTACTTCCCTAGCTACGCCTTAGGCAATATCTACGGGGCTCAAATCTTCAAAACGATGGAGAAGTCCCTCGACATGAAGGGGCTCATCAAGGCGGGCAAACTCCACGAGATCAAACTCTGGTTCCGCGACCATGACTTCTGCTACGACTGGATGGATCCCAGCGACTGGATCAAGAAAGTCACCGGCGAAGCGATGAACTCCAAGTATTACATTGCCTACCTCGATCAAAAGTTCTGATTTTTAACGTCCTAGTGTTCTTTTCGCGCGCCTGCGCGCTAGAATATAGGCAACTAGGAGCCTGAGGTTAGACCTCAGGGAAGAAATACATGAATGCGAAAATGTTAGAAAAGATGCATTCGGGCAAAGGCTTTATCGCCGCGCTAGACCAATCTGGCGGCAGCACCCCGAAAGCGCTCGGCCTCTATGGCGTTACCCCCGATGCGTGGGGCGATGACGAAACGAAGATGATGGATTTGGTCCACGAAATGCGGACTCGGATCGTCACCAACAAGAACTTCAATGGCGATCGGATTCTCGGCGCCATCCTTTTCCAAGCCACGATGGAACGGAAGATCGAAGGCATGCCTTCATCCGACTATCTCTGGGAGAAAAAAGGCGTTGTTCCGTTCTTAAAAGTCGATAAAGGCTTAGCGGACGAAGCGGACGGCGTCCGTCTGATGAAGCCGTTCCCGGGACTCGATGACCTCTGCAAAGAAGCGGTCAAGTTCCATATCTTTGGCACCAAAGAGAGAAGCGTTATCTTAAAGGCTTC
>MVZL01000141.1 GCA_002068375.1 Tenericutes bacterium ADurb.BinA155 | reverse complement strand
AAGTGGTGGCGGGCACCCCTTATCTCACCTTCACCAAGGTCGAGATCGTCGATTTAGGGGACGGGACCTATAAGTACAACCTCTACGCGGCGGAAACCGCGAAACTCAGCACCAGCGATGGCTTATTTGCGACCGCGGTGATCTCCGCGATCGGTTCCACCGCCCTTCCGATCATGGCCTCCTATCTCGCTTAGTTAGCCCCGAAAAGAAAAGCTCAGGTTTGGCCTGAGCTTTTTGTTTATTTTGGCGAAATTAGTGGAGGGCTTTCGCCTCGGACTTCTGGAGCTTGTGGCTAAAGAAGTGGAAGGAATCGTAAGCCGCTTTCGCCATCAGGATATCGAGCGGGAGGAATAAGAGCATCGCATAGCGGGCGTTCTGGGTGCAGCCGACCGGGTAAGCATAGCAGAAGTAAGCGTACGATCCCCCGGCGATCACTAAGAGCGCGACCACGCTATAGCGAAGGAAGTGGTTGCCCTTAAAGCCGGCGCAATCCTCTTTGAATAAGAGGACGAAGCGGCAAATGGAGTAAAGCATCGTCCCCATCGTGATCCAGATGAAGGCGTAGTAGAAAAGGTGGGCGAACACCGAGCCGATCGGCGAAATCGTATCGGTAAGATCGTACTCGCCAAACCAAGCGGTCTTGTAGAAGGCGGTCCAGCAGTTGAAGTCGAGGTCGCCCCATTTATCGACATAGGCTCCATTCACTTGGCTCATCCAGCGGTGGTTATAGATGCTGAAGAAGAGATCGGGGCTAGGGAAAGCAAAGTAACGGAGGAAGGGATTGTAGAAGCTCGGATCGATGTACATCCCTTGGTTCATGTCGTGGCCTAAGTCCATCACGTAGCCGAAGGGTTCATTGAATTTGATCTTGGCGTAGATCGACCAGCCTAAGCCGAGCGGGAAGACGATCGCGGCGAAGCAAACCATCTGGAGCAGGAAGGTCTTGAGAGTGAGGTTACCAAAGGCAGGTTGTCCCTTCTTTTTCGCAAGGATGACCTTCACCAAGATGTAGATGAAGACCCCGGCGACATAAAGGGAAATGAGGCCGGCATTGAGCTTCGTCTCCATCCCTAAACCAATGAAGACGGCGGTTAAAAGAACCGAGGCCCAGTCTTGCTTTTTAAGGTAACGGAGGGTGAAGTAGAGGGCCAAGATCTCAAAGAAGAAAGCCAAGCCATCGTTATTGCGGTAGAACCAAACGTACCATAAGGTCGGAGTGAAGGAGGTGAGGACGGTGGAGGCGGCGAGGACGAAGCCTTGAAGTCCAAAGTAAGAATAAATCCGATAGATGAAGTAAATCGTGAGGATGCCGATATACGCCATGAGGATCCGGTCCATATCAAGGAGGATGTATTCGTTCATCGTGACTTGATAGCTGCCAGAGGCCGGGACCACGACATTGCTCACGTGGACGAAGATCCCGTTGAACTTCATGAAAAGAGCCATGGTGAGATGCCATAAGCGAGGCTGGTAAGTCTGGTTATAGAGGTTAACGTCCGGGAAGCTCATCGTGGTATAGATCTGATGGATGATCGACCAATGGCCGCCTCCGCCATAAACCCCGTAGTCATGGGAGAAATCGCCGGAATTAAAGGATAAGGAGAAGCCATAAAGGAGGAGCGAGAGCGCGCCGGCGAAGATCGCAAAGCGGGCGAAGTCGCGGCTATGCAAGGTGTGGAAGACGCCTTTAAAGACCAATAAAAAGATCCCGAAAAGCAACGCGGCGATATAGCAACCGACGAAAACCCCTTGGGCGATTCCATCGCGGAAGCCTGTATGCTCAGCATAGGTCGAAGTGCTGAAGCAGAAGATGAAGTAGAGGATGTAGAGCCCAAGCAAAAGGAGAGGGAGGGTGACGAGATAATGCCATTTCTTCAAGAAGAAGCGGCTTAAAAACGCCTCGGTCTTGGCCTCGCCTCGCGCTAAAGAAAAGAAGAACTTTCTCATGATTTCTTGCTCTCGGCGTAATCTTTTTCGGTGTTGACCGACCAGATGTCTTCTTTCTTGAAGGACGAAGGATCGATCATGTTCTTGACCGCATCCATCGCGGTGAGCATCGAGTGGTCCATGTTGTTGTAGCGGTGCTGGCCGTTTCGACCCACGCAGTAGAGATTCGTGATGGTGTTAAGGTGATCCTGAACCACCTTGATATCTTTATAGGTATCGAAATAAGCGGGGTAGGCCTTCTTGACCTTTAATTCCGTCGCATCCAAGATATCGGCCTTATCGACCACCTTGATTTCGGCGAGCTCATTTTCCGCCATCGCGATGAACTCTTCTTTCGGCATTTCCCAGAGGGCGTCGCCTTCATTGGCAAAGTACTCTAAGCCCACCCAAACGGTGTGCTCGAGGTCCTTCACCATGTAAGGGGACCAGTTATTGAAGATCTGAAGGCGGCCGAGCTTCACTTCCCGTTCCTGAACATAGATCCAGGTATCGGGGAGAATATTCGACACCGTCTTATTTTTGGTCTTATTCGGAATGAGAAGTTTCTTCGCCAAAACCCCAACCGTGATGAAATCGCGGTAGACGAGGTGAGTGGCCACTTCATAGGGGGCTTCCGGCACATTCTCTTTGCCGAAGGCGAAATAAAGATCCTTTAACGGCATCGAGGAGACGAAATAGTCCCCGGTGACTTCATCCTTGTTATTGATGGTGAGCGAAACGACCTTGTTATCTTTGAGGGTGACCTTGGTGACTTCGCTATCGCGGTGGATCTCGCCACCCATTTGCTCGATCAAGGTCGCCATCTCTTCATAGAGCTGGCCCGGTCCTTTCTTCGGGTAATCGAATTGCTCGATTAAGGACGTCTCGACCTTTTTATTCTTTTTGCGGAAGGGCTTTAATAACGCATTGGTGAAGGTCTTCCATAAGGAAAGGCCCTTGACCCGTTGGCTGCCCCAATCCGGGGAGATCTGACTGGGATCGCGGCCCCAGACTTTGGCGGTATAGTCTTCGAAGAACATCGAATAAAGCGGTTTGCCGAAGCGGTTGATGTAGAAATCCGCGAGGGAATTCTCTTTGCGTTTATGGAGGCAGCTTCCGATATAGCCCCAGCCGGCTTTCCAAGTCCGGCCAAAGCCCATATTGTGGAAAGTGGACCACCGCATCGAAATCGGGTAATCAAAGAACTTATGAAGATAAAGAATCCGGCTGATCCGGTGACGGGAAAGCATGACCCGATCGGTCTTTTCGGGATCGGGGCCTCCAGCGACGAGAGGGATCGTCCGATTGAGCAAAATATCGTCTTTGCTCGGGGCGCCTTGGCTCGGCATGACCTCATGCCAAAGTGACATCACTTCGTCGCTCTTCGTGAAGAAGCGGTGGCCGCCGATATCGATTCGGTTGCCTTTGTATTCGGCGGTTCGGGAAATGCCACCGATCTCATGGCTCGCTTCATAGATGACGGGATGGATGTTAGCTTCCGGATGTTTCAATAGCTCGTAAGCAGCGGTG
>MVZL01000140.1 GCA_002068375.1 Tenericutes bacterium ADurb.BinA155 | reverse complement strand
CCCAATAGGCCCGCCACTTCGCTTCGATGCTTAAAAATTCATAGGACATAATGGTGTGATTTTACCTTACTTTAATAACGATTGATATACCTTAAGGTATTCTTGGCTCGCTTTGACCCAGCTGTGGTCCAAGGCCATCGCGTTCAGAACGACGTCGTGGAAATAGTCTTTATTGTCGAAGAGCTTTTGGGCCATGCCGCAGGCGTAGAGAAGCCCGCCGTCATCGTAGTTTTCAAAGCCTAAGCCGGTCGCCTCTTTGCTATTGGCGCCATTAAAGCCCACCACCGTATCGCGGAGGCCGCCGGTGTAGCGGACGACCGGGAGGCTTCCATAACGCTGGGCGATCATTTGGCCGATCCCGCAGGGTTCGAATAAGGACGGCATCAAGAAGAAGTCGCTCGCGGCGTAGATCTGATGGGCCCGTTCGTTGTTGTAGCCGATATAGATCCCGACTTGGCTCGGGTATTCGGCCCGGAGCTGTTCGAGCGCCTGCTCGAGCTGATACTCGCCCGAGCCTAAGAATTCCATCATCGCGCCATGATCGAGGAGGTTATGGGCGACATGGAGGATCAAATCGACGCCTTTTTGGAAAGTGAGACGCGAAACAAAACCATAAAGCGGCCCGCCATTATCGGTGAGATTGGTCGCCTTCAGAAGAGCGAAACGGGCCGCGGCTTTGCCGGCGGAAACCGATTTGGCGTTGTAATTCTTCGGGATGAACGGATCCGAAGAGGGATTAAACTCCGCGGTATCGATCCCATTCAGGATCCCCTCGAAGTCGCCCTTGCGGTAAGTAAGGACCCCGGATAAGCCTTGGCTTCCTTCGGGCGAAAGGAGTTCCTTCGCGTGATTGGGGGAAACCGTCGTGATCTTGTCGGCGTAGACGGACCGAGCCATTATCGTAGAGCTCGTCGCTTAAGCCATAGAAGTTATTGAGGAAGTAACGGTCGATCATCCCCTTGAACGCCGGGTTATGGATCGTGAGGACGCACTTGATCTTGTTATAGAAGGGATCGTTCTTCTCCTGCTCCTTAATAAGGACGGGGAGCATCCCGGCTTGCCAATCGTGGACGTGGACGATGTCGGGTTGGAAGTTCACGAACTTGAGGAGCTTTTTGGCGGCGAGAGCGAAGAAAGCGAAACGTTCGCCATCGTCATTGAAGCCATAGATCGCATCGCGGTTAAAGTAATAATCGTTCGCGATGAGGTAATAGGTGATCCCATCGATGTAGGTCCGATAGACTTCGGCCGATTGCTTGCGCCAGCTCATGTAGACGTCGAAAGCGCCGAGGCGTTTGACTTTGAGCTTCGGGAACGACCAGATCTTGTTATAGAAAGGAAGAACCGCAATGACCTCTTCCCCTTCGATGACAAGTTCCTTGGAGAGCGAGTAGACGACGTCAGCGAGGCCGCCCGATTTCACTAAGGGATTGATTTCAGAAGCGACCATCGCGATTTTCATAGTATGACTCCTTGTTTGAGGTATTGCATTTTGCCGTCGGGCGAAAGGACTTTGTGATCTTTGGTGATGATCGAATACTTATCGATCAAGGCGTTTTCGATCACGCAGTTTTCTCCGATGGAGACGTTCGAGAAGAGGATGCAGTGATTGATCTTGCTGCCCTTGCCGATCTTCACGTGGCGGGAAATGACCGAATCGTTCACGGTCCCCTCGATCACCGCGCCATTGCTGACGAACGAATTGGTGACGGAGGCTTCTTCGCCATAAAGGGCAGGCGGAGTGTCGTGGGTCAAGGTGTAATGCGGCCATTCCGGATCGAAGAATTGCTGGGCGATCGTGGGATCGAGCAATTCGAAGCAATAATCGCAATAATGCTCAAAGCTATCGTAGCAGCGGGCATAGCCTTTGAATTCGTAGGTGTGGATCTTGTAGGCCCCGATTTTCACGAGGTAGCCTAGCATCTCTTTCATCCCATAGAGTTCATTGACGGTCGCGTGGCGCTTGATGATATCGGCTAGGACGGTCCGGTTGATGATCCAAATCTCCATCGAGGCGAGGGCCGGTCCGGGGATGTGCTTGTTCTTCATCGGGTTCTTCAGATAGCCCTGCTCATCGATTTCGCATAAGCCGGAGTTCAGGAATTCCTTGCTGGCGTCCTTGATCTTGGTATAGACGACCGTGATCTTTTCTTTGCGGGCGATATGCTCGGCGATGATCGGACGGAGGTCGACGTTAGCGACGATGTGGGAGCTTTGGAAGACGATATAGGCGGCCGAGGAATCATAGAGGACCCAATCGTTCTCGCGGATATTGTTGATATCGGTGTTGAAGGTCGGGTTCAAGATCCCGCGTTCGTTATACATGATGGTCTCTTTGCCGATCTTGGTGTTGGTGACCCAGGCGTTCATGTTGCCTAAGTGCTTGAGGACCGAACGTTCGTGGTCGCGGATCAGTAGGCCCACGTTCGCGATTTCGGAATTGCAGAAATTGCTGAGGGCGAAGTCGCAGAAGGCATAACGGCCGAGAAACGAGGTCGAGCCTAAGGAACGGTTCGCGGTCAGTTCCCCTAAGGACGGGGCGTTATGGAAATCGACGAGTCCGATGATATCGTTTTTCATGGTTAATCCTCCGCGTTGCTATTGGCGACGAGGGCAATGCCATCGTGCTTGTCATTGACGACTTGGCCTTCTTCGATCAAAGACCCTGGACCGACTAAGGCGTCATAAACTTTGGCGTTCTTCTTCACGACGACTCCGTGCATGAGGACGGTGTTGGAGCAAACCGCGCCTTCTTCCACCACGACCTCCGAGCTCACGACGCAATGGTCGATGCTCCCGAAGATCTGGGCGCCTTGGTTCACGAGGCTATCCTTGATCGAGGCTTTCTTCCCGATATATTGCGGGGCGCTATGGGTATCTTCGGAATAGATCTTGTGGTCGCCTTGGACCGTGTAAAGATTGGTCGAGCTATTGCCTGAGAGCAATAAATCCATATTGGCTTGGTGAAGCGAAGCGATCGTGCCGACATCCTTCCAATAGCCATGGTAGGTGAAGGCGATCATCTTTTTGCCTTCCTTCATCATGTTCGGGATGATGTTCTTGCCGAAATCGTGCTCGGATTCCGGATCCTTGGCATCGGCCCGGAGCTCGGCCCGTAGCACTTTGTAGGAGAAAATATAAATGCCCATCGAAGCGAGATTGCTCGTCGGGTTCTTCGGCTTTTCTTGGAAGGCGGTGATGTTGTCTTTATCATCGGTCACCAAGATGCCAAAGCGCGAGGCTTCCGCCATCGGGACCTCATAGACCGAGATGGTGCAATCGGCTTCGGCTTTGATATGCTTCTTCAGCATGTCATCGTAAGTGCAGGAATAAATGTGGTCCCCGGAAAGAATGAGGACGTACTCGGGGTCGAGGCGATCGAGCCAATCGAGGTTCTGGTAAATCGCATCGGCGGTCCCTAAGTACCAAGCCGAGCCTTCTTCGGTCTGCTTCGGGGTTAAGACGGAGGTGA
>MVZL01000139.1 GCA_002068375.1 Tenericutes bacterium ADurb.BinA155 | reverse complement strand
GGGTCACTCCGCCCATCACGATCGAAGAATAGGTCTTATTGAGGGTGAAGACCGCGGCGAAAAGGGCGGTCAAAAAGCCTAAGAGACAGATGATCCCGCCATTCACCATCAAGGTCAGCTTCTTCCGCTTTATCGAGACGGGATGGAGGCAAAGATGGAGGACGAAAAGGAGCTCGATCGGAATGAGATTCATCAAAAGATACGGGAGGAAGCGGATGAGGAATTCAAAATGGGCCGCGACGTTATAAATCAAAAACCATAAGAGATAGTAAAACGAGATCCCAGCATAAACGAAAAGGAGGCCTTCGAGAATGAGAAGCAGGGTTCTTTTTTTCATAAGCCCGCCTCTTCATAGGTGTAGAAAAGCTGAGAATAATCGCTCTTTGGGTCGAAGCTTCCATCGGAATGGATGGTGATGAGGGCGCCCCCAATCATCGCCGGATCGTAATAGAGGCCATCGCCACTCTTGATGCCATAGGCGAGCAGAATGCCTTTACTGGCATCGCCGGTCCAGCCATCATCGTGGTAAACCGCGTAGAAATCATTGATATGGTCATGGCCATAGAAGATGCCTTTGGTCGAGCCGAGCTCTTCGGCTTTCGCGAAGAATCCGCTATCTTGGTAACCCGGATACGTCCTCGTCCCTTTTAAAGTTAAGGGGGCTTGGGCATAGACGCTTTCGGTCATGACACCACCATTACTCAGCAAAGTGCCAACGCTCGTTTGATTCTCACTCAGCCGATACGCGTATTCGGTTTGCCACAAAGGAATGTGGAAGAAAGCAAGGGAAGGAACGACGGCACCGCCATTAGCTTTTGTCGCGGCATTCACTTCGTTTTCATACCACTTGATCTCATCGGGATGGATCACGTCGTAATCGTAATAAATGCCATTGAACTTCAGCGAATTGCTATCGATCCCATAAATCTGCCAAAGGGTTTTGCTCCCATCGGTCAAATTGAGGACGTAGTTCGAATCGCCATAGACATCATCGTCATCGACTTCTTGGTAAGCGCAATAGCCTTGGTGATCGAAACTGTGGCTTAAAGCGATCCGCGAAGGATAGCCCGGATCATAAGTTCCCGATTCATCGTGGTTTCCGAAGACGAAAGCCCAGGGGATTTTCCACCGATCGACCAAGGACCATAATGTCGTGACGGTCGTCTGGTTCGCCGAAGAGAAGGAGTCGCCGGTGATCATGATGAAATCGGGGCTCGCTTTTTTCACGAGGGCGGTGAGATAGGCCGATTGCTTTTCTAGATCGGTCCACATCGACCAATGGATATCGGTGAGCTGAAGAATCTTGGCGCTGGTGTTTCCTTTAAAAAGGTCGAGGCTGCGTGCGTAATCGCTTAAAGCATGAGAATAAGACCCACAGCTTCCCAAGGTAACGGCCAAAAAGGGCAAAGCAATCCAAAGGCGTTTGTTCATTGAGATTATTATAACGCAGCGGCCAAAGGATGGGCGCCATCATTGAAGAAAATCGTTCCGATGCAATGGGGCCCGGTATGAACCGCGATCGTGCAGCCCGCCCGGACGATCAAAACCGTTTTGAAGCCGAAGGCGAGAAGTTTGGCTTTGACTTTTTCTAGGAGCGAAGGCTCCGCGGTTGAATAGGTGACGAAAGCCAAGGAAGGATCGATCGATTTCGCTTCGGCAAGGACGTCGTCCGTGTAGCTAAGGACGCAGCGCTCAAAGTTTCCCCGGTATTTCTTCCCGCTCGCCATTTTGCCTTCTTTGACCCCGACATAAGGTCGGAGGTGAAGCAGGTTCGCCCCGATTAAGGCCAATAAAGAAACCCGGCCTCCTTTATGGGCGTACTCAACCGATTCGAGGCAGCTGCTCACTTGGAGCCGCGGGATTCTTGCTTCCACCGCTTCTTTGATGGCCAATGGCCCAAAGCCTTGCTTTGCGAGAATCGAAGCGTAGATCGCTAAGAGCCCGATCCCGGAAGAAATCGTCCGGGAATCGATTACGAAAACCTTGTTAAGGAATTCGGGTTCATTCGCGGCACTCACCGCGTTTTGATAGGTCGAAGAGAGGGCGCTGCTGAGGCAAAAATGAAGGACCGCATCATGATCGCGGAGCAGCTTTTTGAAATGCTGTTCGAATTGATAATGGTTAACCGCGGTGGTCTTGGGAAGCTTGCCCGTCCGATCGAAGTATGCAAAAAGATCGTCGGGGGTAAGGACTCCATCCGCTCCTTCTTGCTCGCCTAAAACAATCGTATAGGGAAGGGTCGAGATCTGATATTTGGCCGTTAAATCGCTTGGGAGGTCGGACGCCGACTCCGCGGAAATCGCAATCCGCATAGGGAAACCTTCTTTCAGGGGCGTCATAAAACGCCGCTTTGGGGGGAGAATGAATAAGGGTGGAAATAAAGGGCTTTAGTGGGCGCCGTCATTGATATAGAGAATGCCGAGGCAATGGGGACCGCAATGGCAGGAAATCGTTCCGCCGGCTTTGGTGACCATGATGTTTTTGAAGCCCGCTTTCTTTAAGCGCGCTTTGATCTGATCGACTAAGCCATCGGAAACGGTCGAATAGGTAATGAAGACGTTCTCGAGATCCGGATGATTGAACATATTGAGGGTATCTTCGACATATTCCATCACGACGGTCGCCATGTTGCCACGGTATTTCTTACCCGGCACCATCTTGCCTTCCTTCACATAGATTTCAGGTTTGAGCCGTAAGATATTGGCCCCGATCATCGCAAGGTACGAGCAGCGCCCGCCTTTATAAAGATAATTGACGGATTCTAAGGAGAAGGAAGCCTGGTCAAACGGGATCCGAGCTTCGACTTTCTTCACGATTTCTTCCACTTTTCCGCCTTGATCGATCAACTTCCGGGCGTAGATCGCGAGCAAGGCGATCCCGGTCGATAAACTCCGGGAATCAATCACGAAGACTTTGCCTTTGAACTCGTCTTCTTGCGAAGCGTTCACCGCGTTTTGATAGGCGCTGGATAGTTCAGCGGAAAGCGAAATATGAATCAAAGAATCATGATCCTTAAGTAACGCGCGGAAGTGTTCCTCAAATTGGAACTGGTTGACCGCGCTGGTCTTCGCGAGCTTGCCGGTTTTATCGGTAAAGGCGAAAAGCTCATCGGGGGTCACTTCGCCATCGAGCCCGGTTTTTTCGCCCATCGTGAGGGTGAAAGGAACGGTGACGATTTGGAATTGGCTGAGTAACTCTTTTGGTAAATCGATGGTGGATTCGGCGGATAAGGCGATGCTCATGAGGGATGCTCCTTCCACAATGTGCAAAATTATTATATCCGTGTAATCTAGTTGTGCAAACAAGATAAATGCCATTCCCCAAGGCAAAGCGCTGTCTTTTGAGCGATTTTGCATTAAAATAAAGTCAAAACAAGAGGATTCAATATGGATACTTTAGTTGCGATCAGCCAACGGGCCAGCATTCGGAAGTTCAAGCCCGATCCGATTAAACCCGCCGATTTAAAGGCGATTCTTAAGGCGG
>MVZL01000138.1 GCA_002068375.1 Tenericutes bacterium ADurb.BinA155 | reverse complement strand
TGGTCGGGATGGCGGGATTCGAACCCGCGATCTTCTGCTCCCAAAGCAGACGCGTTAAACCAAGCTGCACTACATCCCGAGAGCCTTACTATTCTTCCTTCCTTGCTTTCCAAAAGCAAGTAGAAACGTTTTTCTTCTCACGTATAATGGAACTAACCATGGAAAAGCCAATGAACGTTATTCTCGATAGCGACCCCGGCCACGATGATGCGGTCGCGATTCTTTTAGCGGGATCTTCAAAGAAGATCAATTTGCTCGGCATTTCGGTCGTTTCGGGAAACCAGACCATTGAAAAAACGACGGTGAACGCCCTCCACATTTGCGAATATCTGGGAATCGATGTTCCAATCGCGATGGGGGCGGAGCGGCCTCTTAAGAAGATGCCGATGATTTGTCCCGAGATCCATGGGGCCTCCGGCCTTGATGGCGTCACCTTCCCCCCACTTCATAAGAAAGTCGATCTCCGGCAAGGCTATCAGCTCATCATCGATCTTTGCCTGGCGAATCAGAACGTGATTTTAGTCCCGACTGGCCCGCTTACGAATATCGCTTTGGCCTTGACTCACGAACCTAAAATTAAAGACCACATCGGGAAAATCGTCTTAATGGGCGGCTCGATGGGCTTTGGAAATGTCACCCCGGCTGCCGAGTTCAATATCTTAGTCGACCCTGAGGCGGCGGAAATCGTTTTTGCGTCGGGCCTTCCGCTTTATATGAACGGCCTCGACGTCACCCGCGAGGTCTTGGTCCATCAAAGCATCATCGACCGGATGGATCAAATCGATAACATCGCCTCCCACTTCTTCCATGATCTGATGATGACCTTTAATGCTAACCAAAAGAAAGTGTTCGGCTGGCTTGATGGCGGCCCGCTCCATGACCCGGTCACCATCGTGTCCTTATTGGATCCCAAATGCGTCACCTATCAAGCGATGAACGTGACGATCGATGTTTCGGGCGGGCCTTCCTATGGCCGGACCAATTGCGACCGCTATGATTACCTCCATCTTCCGAAAAACGCCGATGTTGCCACGAGCATCGATGTCGCCCGTTACTGGGCGGTCATCGAAGAAGGGATCAGAGCTTACTCATGAAAGAAATCTATGTGATGGGGTCGCTTAATGCCGACCTCTGCGTCTACGCTTCCCGCTTCCCTAAACCCGGCGAAACCTTAAAAGGCGAACGCTTTCATATCGGTAACGGCGGGAAAGGCCTGAACCAAGCGATCGCCGCGGCCCGGCTCGGCGGCAAGGTTCATTTCTTGGGCGCGATCGGCCACGACGCTTTCGGCTATGACATGAAACAAGCCTTGGTGAAAGAAGACATTGACGTTACAAAGCTCCAGGAAAGAAACGATGTTTCAAGCGGAGTCGCGCTGATCACCGTCGCCCCCGCCGAAAATCAAATCGTTTTGGATCTAGGGGCCAATCTCACCTTAAAGGCAACCGAAATCGACGGGTTTTTGGCTCAGGCCAAGCCGGGCGATATTTTCTTAAGCCAAGGCGAAAATAACTTTTCGGCCTTAGCTTACGCGGTCCAAAAGGCCCACGAAAAGAAACTCTTTGTCGTCCTTAATCCCGCTCCGGCCGATCCGAAAATGAAGACATTGCTCTCCGCGGTCGACCTGCTCACTCCGAACGAAACCGAAGCTCAACTCCTCTCCCTGCAGCCCCACGACGTCACCGAATGCGTGATCACGCTAGGGAAAGAAGGGTTCCGTTATATTGGGACCAATCGGACCTATCAAGAAGCCGCTTTAACGGTGAAAGCGATCGATTCCACGGGGGCCGGGGATGCCTTTTGCGGGTCGCTTTGCTATTTCCTCGCCCGCAATATCCCGATGGCCCATGCCTTAACCTTGGCCAGTGCTTACGCTAGCTTGTCCGTCACCAAAATCGGCACTTCGGCCGCGATGGGGACTTTGGCCGAATTCAAAGCCTTTTTAACTCCATTCCGCCTAATGGAATCCGCCTTGATTTAAGTTTGCTTTTTCTTCCAAAATGCAGAAACGAGTTTGCCGTTTTCTTTTTTCCTCCCCCTTGTTCTTTTATAATGAGGGGAATTCAAAGGAGTTACCTATGAAAAAATCCATCCTAGTCTTGTCGAGCGTAGCCTTATTGGCTTTAGCGGGGTGCGGAGGGGAAGGTTCAACCTCCAGTTCCGAAGCCTCGGCCTATCACGTGGAGACCAGCGCCGCTTTCGTCGGAAACAATACCGTAACTTTCGCTTCCGATTTCAACGAGACCCAATTCGAGATCGAAGACGCGAATTCGGTCAAAGTCTCTTCCGTCACGAAGACGATGGTCGCCGGCTTCGATAGCAAGCAAGCCAAGTTCGGTAAAGATTTAACCGCAACCGTGACTTATCAAGGCCAAAAATTACCGCTCACCTACCAAATCTCTTCTTCCTACACCATCGATAATGCCTACTCGGTGATTTTGCACGATGACGAGACGATTCGGCTCGATTATGTTTCGGATTTCTCGAGCAAATCCACCTATACCATCCCCGAGAACCTCGAGGCGCTTCCTTCGCCCCTAAACACTTGGCCGGTTACCGATTTCAACCAATCGCTCGATTACCCGACCTTGACAACCTTAACGCTCAATCAAAGCCTATCCGTTCTTTCTTCGACGATGAAAAACGTTCTTGAAATCGTTCCGGCGGACGGAGGCAAAATCGCTTATCAAGATGGCTTATTGATGGCGAACACCGGAACCTACGATCAAACCTTATTAGGCGTCCAAAGTTCCTATAGCACCGTCACGATGAGCCTTCCTGAAGGCGTCAAATCGATCGAGTCCTGCGCCTTGTCCCATGCGATTTCAAGCGTCACCAGCCTCGTTCTTCCCGTTTCCTTAAGTTCCATGAGCACCGACATTTTTCTGAATTGGACCAACCTGCCGAACCTCGCTTCGGTTTCCTTAGCGGGCTCAAGCACCTCCTTCAAGGTCGATGAAAGCGGAGTCCTCTATTCGGTTCTTGGCACGAATTCGAAAGCCATCTTGGCTCCCTTCGCTAATCCGATCGGCACCGAAGCCGCCCCTTACGCGATCACGGGCACGGCCAGCACCGTCAACCTGAACTTCATTTATGGCCACACCAATATTGCCGCGATCAGCCTTCCGGCCATCGCGAAGCAAATCAGCTTAGCCAAAGCCATCACCGGATTAAAGGTCATGGTCCTCCCGCAAACGGATGAGCTCATCACCATCTCGGCGTCCAATATCGCGAAACTTCCGTCCGATTTGATCGTGAAGGTTCCCGCGGGGAAACTCGACCTCTACAAAGCGGCCGATAACTGGAAAACCATCGCCGATCGGATCGTTGCGAACGCCTAAGCCTCATTTGTGAAGGGAAGCCCACCGCTTCCCTTTTTTTCTGAGCGATCGAGCCATGAAAAAACGGCATCATTCCTGATGCCGTTAACTTTCATGTGTTTATTAAACAGAAGAAATACCAACTCCAAGAAAAAAGTAATTAAGTTAAAC
>MVZL01000137.1 GCA_002068375.1 Tenericutes bacterium ADurb.BinA155 | reverse complement strand
GCACCGCAGTGGCGAAGGTATCCCTTCATTGGGAAAGAATAGCGCGCTGCCGGGCTTTTTCTTTTTAGGGGGGTCATTGACCCCTCTTTTTTTGTCCGGATCCGATCGGAAGCGCTAAAAAGCCGCGAAGAAAATCCGCTTTTAACCTTTCGGGGTTCAAATCCCGATCGTTTCAAGGGATAATAAAATCTATGAGAAAAATTGGTTTAATCAAATTACGGTCCGTGATGTCCCAAAGCGATCCCACCCTCAATGAATCGGAGGAGAATTTCCTCCAGGCGATCGATCCCGAGAAAGAATTCATCTTTGGAAAGCCGAAAGACGGCCTCCTCAATCTCTTCTTTATCGAGACCGGCGGATCTGAGATCTACTTTAAGGATCTTTATACCCATTACCCTCAGCCCTATTACCTTTTGGTCCAGGGCGAACGGAACAGTTTAGCCGCCGCGCTTGAAATCCTCTCTTTTCTTCATGAAAAGAATCTGGAAGGCCATATCATCATGGGCACGCCCAGCGAAATCCATCATCAACTCGACGTTTATACCAAGGTCTATGAAGCGAAGCTTGCCCTTAAAGGCACCCGGCTTGGCGTGATCGGGACCCCGAGCGATTGGCTGATCGCCTCCGACGTCGACTATAAAACGGCCAAGCAGATCTTTGGGATCGAGCTCGTCAATATCCCGATGAAGGAGCTGATGAACTTAATCTCCGCCCACATGATCGCCGATGAAGAATCCCTCGCCAAATTCATGAAAAAGACGAGACGGACCGAGGATTTAAGAGAGTCTTTCTATATCCATGCCGCCCTCAAAGAACTGGTCAAAAAGTATAAGTTATCGGGCTTCACCCTCCGCTGCTTCGACCTCGTGAAGAAACTTCAGGAGACGAGCTGCCTCGCCTTTGGCTTACTGAACGCCGAAGGGATCGTGGCCGCCTGCGAAGGCGATGTCCCCTCCCTTATCACGATGTATGTTTTAAAGACCTTGACCGGCCAATCGGTCTTCATGGCCAACCCCGCCCGGATTTATCCGGAGACCAAGGAAGCCATCTACGCCCATTGCACCTGCCCCTTTGACATGATCACCTCGTATACGTTACCGACCCATTTCGAGTCCAATATGGGCTTCGGGATCCAAGGGACCTTCAAAAAGAGCCCGATCACCGCGGCCAAGATGAAAGCCGACCTCCGCGATATCCAAGTTTATTCGGGCCAAATCATCGATAATCTCCATGAAGCCCATCTCTGCCGGAGCCAGATCCACGTGAAGTTCAAGCAACCGATCGACGCTTTAGTCCAGGAACCCTTTGGGAACCATCTTCTTTTCACCTATGGCGATTATGAAGAACTCCTTTACGCGTTCTGGCGGCTCGAGCAACATTGGGGCTGGTAAAGAAAAGCCCCTCTCTTTTGGCAAAGGCTCCCTTATCGGAGTTCGTTTCCTTCCTCGCGAAAAGCAAACCGCTAAGGAAACTCCTTTTCAACTACGTTTTCAATCGCCTTTATCCTTCGAAGAAATCAGCTCTTTTTGATGAAAAAGCCTCAGGGAAAGCCCCCCTTTAAAAACGGGCTTTTTCGTGCGATAATGCTCCTAGACGTTTTAACGTCTCCACCTTACCCGCGACGATCCGACCCTTAAACCTATGACCATTAATCAAAAAACTCCTTATGGTGGCATTGCCATCTCGATGGAAGCCATCGCATCCGTCGCCGGCGGCGCCGCCAGCGAATGTTATGGCGTGGTTGGCCTTGCCAGCAAAAACTCGCTCCGCGAAAATATCAATGAGCTCCTTAAAAAAGAGGACTATATCAAAGGCGTTTACGCGAGCGAATCCAAGAAGACCGGTTATGAAGTCGACGTGTATATCATCGTGGCTTATGGGGTCAAGATCACCGAAGTCGTGAGCGAAGTCCAAAAGAAAGTGAAGTACGTGCTGGAAAAGACATTCCAAATCCCGTTCAACGCGGTCAATGTCTATGTTCAGGACGTTAAAGATACCCTATGAAATCCATCGATGCTTCCTTATTAAAGCAGATGTATATCTCGGGGGCGAATAACCTCTACAATCACTATCCCGAGATCGACCAGCTGAACGTTTTCCCGGTGCCGGATGGCGATACGGGAATGAATATGAATCTGACCGTCACGAGCGGTGCCAAAGAGATTCAAAACCGCAACGACGATAACGTTTTCGATTTGGCTTCGGCCTTCTCAAAGGGCCTCCTCATGGGTGCCCGTGGGAATTCCGGCGTCATCACCTCGCAGATCTTCCGTGGCTTTGCTAAAGCCCTCGAAGGCAAAAAAGAAATCAACGTCCGTGAACTCGGCGCCGCTTTTATTTCGGCCAAAGAAGTCGCCTACAAAGCGGTCATGAAGCCGGTGGAAGGCACGATTCTCACCGTGATCCGGGAGTCTTCGGCCGCCTTAAGCGAACACATTAAAAAAGATACCAGCATCGAAGAAGCGATGGATTTCTTACTAAAGGAAGCGGAAGCCTCCTTGCAGCGGACTCCGGATCTTCTTCCGGTTTTAAAAGAAGTCGGCGTCGTCGATAGTGGCGGTGCCGGTCTCTGCAAGCTCCTCGAAGGGATGGATAAAGCCGTCCATGGCGAAGTCGTCCCTCGGAGCAACGAAGTCGGTTCCTCTAGTAGTCCCGCTCAAGCCGAAGTCCCGATGTATGCCGGGGCCAAGCTCACTGAAGACGAAGAAGGCTATGGCTATTGCACCCAGTTCATCGTTCGCCTGGCAAAACCTGGCGAAGGCAAGAAGCCTTTCATCGAAAAGAAGTTCAAACAATTCCTCGCGAACCACGGCAAATCGCTCGTGATGGTGCGGGATGACGATATCGTGAAGGTCCACGTTCATACCTTAACCCCGGGCAACATGCTCAATTTTGCCCAGAACTATGGCGAATTCGTGACGATCACGATCGAGAATATGTCGGAAGAGCACCATAATATCGAGAACGGCCTCACCGCGACCGATATGAATGCCAATTTGGCCCATGGCCAAGCGATGGCGGCCGAGGCGAAAGCCGCGGATACCCCGTTAGAGAAATACGCGATCGTCGCCGTCTCGGCCGGCAGCGGCCTTGACGAGATCTTCAAAGAACTTGGGGTCAACCAAATCGTTTCGGGGGGCCAGACGATGAATCCCTCGACCCAAGATTTCCTCGATGCGATCAAAAAAGCCCACGCCAAGAACGTTTTCATCCTGCCGAATAACTCCAACATTGTGATGGCGGCCTCCCAAGCTTGCGATGTCCTTGAAGGAAGCGATGTCACCGCCCGGGTGATTCCGAGCAAGACGATCCCCCAGGGGATGGTCTCCGCCCTCCAGTTCAATCCGGATTTGGATCCCAATGAAGTCTATAGCGACATGAAAGCGGCCTTAAAGTCCGTCGATTCGGGCTCGGTCACTTACGCGATCAAAGACACCGACATCGAAGGGGTCCACATCACCAAGGATTACTACATGGCGATGAAGGACAAGAAGATCGTCTCGTGCGTGAA
>MVZL01000136.1 GCA_002068375.1 Tenericutes bacterium ADurb.BinA155 | reverse complement strand
AAGCTGCATCGTCTTATTGATGTAAGCGGTGGTCTGGCTCCGTAACCACATCCGGTAGAACGACATCAAAGCCGTGATGACGCCGGCAATCACGATCACGATCGCCAAAACCCAGGGTTTATCGTAAAGAAGCTGCTTCCCTTGGCCGAGGGTGATCATGTTCACGACCGCATTCTCGAGGGGTTGAGCCTGGTCAAGGGCGTAGCCGCCGCCGGTGACCGGAGTGAGGGCGTCGACGAGGACTTTGCTCAAATAGAAGAGGAAAATCTGGCTGACCACCATGAAAAGCTGGACGACCAGGCTCCAAATGTAGAGAGCATGGTTACCCGAAGTGAGAAACCAGATTGTTTTCCAGAACTTTTTCATGCGTTCTATGAGATTATCAAAGTCCTCCTTCATTTTCAATGAAGAACAAGAAAGGGCGGATAAAAGCGCTTTCGCGGTCTCCCAAACGTTTCTTCATATCGCTTTAGCCTTTTTTCCATTACAATAGTAGAGATGATTTGTGCAACGTGCTAAAAAGGGGTTTTAACACATGGAGAAATTAGAGAACTGGTGGAAGAACGCGGTCGGCTATATCATCTATCCCGAATCCTTCAAGGATTCCAATGGCGATGGCATCGGCGATTTGAATGGCATCACCAGCAAACTCGATTATCTCCGGGACCTCGGGGTCAATCTCTTATGGATTTGCCCGATCTTCAAGTCCCCGATGGACGATAACGGTTACGACGTCTCCGACTACTATCAAATCAATCCCGAGTACGGCACGAACGCCGACTTCGATAACCTCATTAAGCAAGCCCACGCCCGGGGAATCCATATCCTCGTCGACTTCGTCCTCAATCATACTTCCGACCAGCATGCCTGGTTCCAAAAGGCCCTTAAGGACCCCAGCTCCGAGGAGCGGGATTACTATTTCTTCCGTAAGGGCAAGAAAGTGGGGGACAAGCTCCTTCCGCCGACCAACTGGAAAGGCTTCTTCGCCACTTCGGCGTGGGAACAAGTTCCGGGGAGCGATGATTTCTATCTGCACATCTTCGGCAAATCGATGCCGGATGTGAACTGGGCCAATCCGAAACTCCGCGAGCAATATTATGCGATCGCCCGTTATTATCTCGACCATGGGGTCGATGGTTTCCGCCTCGATGCGGTCGCTCACCTCGCGAAAGACCTGAGCTTTGAGGATTCGAAAGCCCCCGCCGACAAAGACGGCCTCGTCTATGACACCGGCAAGTTCAGCAACCGTCCCGAGTTATTCGATTATCTGCACCTCTTGAAGGATAACGTTTTCTCCCATTATGATTGCCTCACCGTCGGGGAAGCCGGCGGCAATATCTCGCCCGAGCAGTCCCTTCTTATGGCGGACCGCCGCAGCGGCTCGATCAACATGGTCTTCAATTTCGACACCGTTTGGAATAACGGGGCCTATGGTTCGATCGATAAGTCGGACGAAGAGATCAAGACCGACGTGATCAGCTTAAAAGACAATTTCATGCGCTGGTACTGGACCTGCCACAAAAAGGCCGATATGCCCGTCTATTGGTGCAACCACGATCACCCGAGAGTCCTTAGTCAATACGGCAGCATCGCGTACCGCAACGAATCGGCGAAGATGCTCCTGACCACCTTGCTCTTCCTTTATGGAACCCCCTTTATCTACAATGGCGATGAAATCGGGATGAGCAACGTCAACTATTCTTCGCTCGACGATTTCGGCCACGATGTCGGCAACGTGAACGCGATCAAGGAACTCCGGCATAATGGCTACCCCGATGATCAGATCCTCCATTACCTGAACCGGGTCTCCCGGATCAATGCCCGAACCCCGATGCAGTGGGATGATTCCGCCTATGCGGGCTTCTCGAGCAAAGGCTCGATCAATAAGGTCAATGAGAACTATAGCGATGGGGTCAACGTCCTCGATGAGATGAAGGACCCTTATTCGATCCTCAACTTCTATCAATATGCGATCGGGATCCGGAAGAACCCGATCATCAATGACCAGGTCCTCTATGGCGAACTGAGCTTAGTCGACCATAACCACCCCGATGTCTTCGCCTATATGCATGATGGGGCCGAAAAGATCATGGTGATCAGCAATTTTCGGCCTTACCCCGTCTATTTCACCTTCTATTACGACATTAAGGATATCTTGCTTCATAACTACGAAGGAGTCGTCATCCAAGACCACGTCTTCACCCTCCGTCCTTTTGAAAGCTTCTTACTTAAGGTCCGATGATCAAGCATTATCTTTTTAGCGCGAATGGTCCGATCAATCGAGACTATTTTAACGATGCCCTCAAGAACAGCCACTCCGGCGTCAGCATCTCCTATTTCGACGATTGCTCGGGCGAAGTGATCTCCGATGAGAAGTTCTTCACCGAGGTCGAATCGCTCCTTAGCCCGATCCATGATGACCTTGGCCTCACCATCAGCGTGCTTTGCTCCCACGAAGATTCCCCCTTCGCCCGGAAACTCCTGAAAGAAGCGGTGTCCTATTTCCCGAACCGTTGCCTTTTTATCAGCGACGTCCTCATGAAGGAAATGAGCTTCGGGGATTATTCGTCCTTGCCCGAGCTTTCAAAGATCTTCCATGACGTCCCGCCCGATCTTCTTTTAACGGCCGGAACTTACCTCCGTTGCGGGCTCGACGCTTGTTTGGCCGCCGAAAAGCTCTTCATCCATCGCAATACCTTCAATTACCGTCTGAACCAATTCATCGATTACACCCATCTTGACATCCGCGATTACCATAACGCCCTTTTGCTCGAACTTTATTTCCAATTGGCCTCCCGCTAAAGTCGATTTGTGCAGACTGCACTAGATAACACCCCTTCGAGGGTTTATAGTGTTTTTAAATTCAGGAGGACATAAAGCATTTATGCCTTTTAAGAAAAAAGAAGCGGCCCTGACAAAACCAGAAGCCAAAGTCGAAGCGAAACCTGCCTCGAAAGAGGAGGCCCCCTTCATCGAGAAGCCGAAAGATCTCGCCTACGTGAGCTTACGCCACGTCGATAAGATCTACGACAATAACGTCCAAGCCGTCTTTGATTTCAACCTCGATATCAAAAAGAAAGAGTTCATCGTCTTCGTCGGGCCGTCAGGCTGCGGCAAATCGACCACGCTCCGCATGATCGCCGGCCTTGAAGACATCAGCCATGGCGAACTTTGGATCGATGGCGAATACAGCAACGACCGCACCCCGAAAGACCGCGATATCGCCATGGTCTTCCAGAGCTACGCCCTCTACCCGCACATGACCGTCTATAACAACATGGCCTTTGGCCTTAAGATCCGCCATCTTCCGAAAGAAGAGATCGATAAGCGGGTTCATGACGCTGCCAAGATCTTACAAATCGAAGAATACCTCGACCGCAAGCCGAAAGCCCTCTCGGGTGGCCAGCGTCAGCGTGTCGCCCTCGGCCGCGCGATTGTGCGTAATGCCAAGGTCTTCTTGATGGATGAGCCACTCTCCAACTTGGACGCCAAACTCCGGGTTCAGATGCGCTCC
>MVZL01000135.1 GCA_002068375.1 Tenericutes bacterium ADurb.BinA155 | reverse complement strand
GCCTGCAAAGTGCTGTTCAAGGTCGTGGGACCGCCGGTCCAAGGTTCGCCATAGATCGCGATCTTCGGATTGACCTTTTGGCAAGCTGCGGTCAGCTGATTCATCGTTTCGATATCGTGGAGGCCCATTAAGTCGAAACGGAAGCCACCGAGTTTGTACTCTTTGGTCCAATAGCTGGCGGAATCGATCATGAACTTCCGCATCATGTAGTGATCGGAGGCGGTTTCATTGCCGCAGCCGGAGCCATTCGAGAAGGCGCCGGTCGCATCGAGACGGAAGTAATAGCCCGGGGCTAAGATATTGAAATTGCTGCCTCCGGCCGAGGAGACGTGGTTATAGACGACGTCCATGATGATGTTGATCCCCGCTTTGGTGTAGTCAGCGATCAGGGCTTTAAGTTCTTTGATACGGACGGCGCCATCGTAAGGATTGCTCGAATAGATGCCTTCGGGGGCGTTGTAGTTTAACGGATTGTAGCCCCAGTTGAAGGCGCCATTGGTCTTATTGTTCGCCGCATCATAAATATCGAGGGTCTCGTCGTTATCTTGATCGAACATCGGGAGGATCTGGACCGCGTTAACGCCCAGTTCCTTCACGTGATCAAAGCCGGTCTTCACGGTCGAGCCATTCGCGGTATAGGTCGTTCCGGCTTCGTGGAAGCCCGCGTAGCGTTTCGCGTTGGTCGCGGTTCCGGTCCAAGTGGTCGAGGAAGTGAGGTCGGCAATATGGCATTCCCAAACGGTCAGTTCTTTCCGATCATAGGGATTCACCGTCACATTGCTCCAACCCTCCGGATCGGTCGTGCTGAGATCAAGGATCTCGCCACGGCGACCATTGGCCCCGACGGCTTTGGCGTAAGGATCCACTACTTCGGCTCCGTTCGGATTCTGCGTATTGGTGACGAAATAGGTATAGTACTTGCCATTCAAATCTTCGGCGACTTCGGCCGACCAAACGCCTTTTTCGCCTTTACTCATCGCCACTTTCTTGTAGATGGTGTCGTCGCCTTTGCTCGAAGAAACGGAAAGCGGCGTCCCATTTTGATAGATTCGGAGTTCGAGGGCGCTCGAGAAGGGCGACCAGACTTTGAAGCTGGATTTGGCCGCGGTATAAGTCACGCCTAAGTCCGAGCCTTCATAAGCAAAGGTGTTATTGAAGGTATCGGTCGAATAGAGGCGGTCGATCGCGATCTCTTTGGTGAGCTCGGTTGTTTCGCCTTCAAGTTTCGCCGTGACGGTATAGGTCTTCGTGAGATCGACTCCGTGTTGATTCGGATGGACATCGACCGCGTTATAGCCCGGCTCGCCGCTGATGAGGGTGGTCTCTCCTTCCTTCACGGTGAAGGAAGTGATGTTCTTATTCGCGACGATTTGGATCTTATTGCCATCGATGAAACGGGCATATTGGATCCAGGATGTCGCCGGAACGGAATTATGAACTAAGCCATCGCTCGGCCAATACCAATAGTAGCCGGCGCTCGGCATCGAAAGATCGGCGGTTTGGCCCGAGCCATTGAAAATGATCATGCTCGAGGTGTAGCCGGTGAGGTCGACTTCATACCAAGTGGAGTCGCTCGCGGCTTTGGTTGACATCGTTTTGCCAGGCCATTCCCCAAACATCTCGGCCGCGGTCGCGGTTCCATTGCCATTCCAGCAATAGACGCCGGTAAAGCCAGCGCTCACCGGGCAGAAAGCAACGCAATGGTCAACGACGGGAAGGGATTCGGCCCCGGTGAAGGTCGGATTCTTCTTGAAGGAAAAAGAGCCGCTATCTTTATCAAAGGTGGGATCAACGGGCAATGCGGAGGAAGAACTGGAGTTATCGCCGCTCGTGCCAGTTCCACTGCTGCTAGTTTCGCCGCAGCCGGCCAGAAGGCCAACGAGAGCGAAGGAAGAGACAGTCAAGAGAACGATTCTTTTTCTTGTCATAAAGATTCCTTTCAATAAATAACCCGGGGCGGGGGCTAAGGCCTCCGTAACCCCGGGTTAGAGTTAATGGATGAAGAACTCAGGCAGTGACGAGAGTGACGCCACCAGCAATCGTGCCAGTGTAAGAGATCGCACCAGTCGCGGAGACGGTGATGCTAGCATTTCCGCCAGCAGCCGCACCGATCCAGTTGACCTGAGCGCCAGCCGAATCGACAGTGAGGAAACCAAATTCGAAGGTTCCCGCAACCATCTTGATGGTGGCGGTGAAGACGCCATCAGTGGCACCGGCAGTCATCGCAGTGGTAACCGCCCAGCCATCCCAACCGCCTTTGGTCGAAACACCAACGACATTCGCGGCTTTCGAGGCATAGTCGGTGAGCGTGACACCCAAAGTCACATCATATTGGATGTTCGGATCCGCCGGCCAAGCTTCCCAAGTGATCGCACCGATATCTTCGGTGTAATTATCGCCATCGATCGAAACCGGGGTATAAGCGAGGTTCGCGGCCGCGGCTTTGTTAGCCCAGAACGAGGTGGTGACAACCTTGCCAGCGCTGTTCTTCACAGTGCAGACGACCATCCATTCAATCTTGACATCGCTCCAGACATCGCCGAGGGCAACGGTGTAAGAACCATCGGTCGCGGCAGTGAGCTTATGAGCTTCATCAAGATCGCCATTCCAACTCTGATAAGAGCCGGTGGCATAGAAATCAGCGACATAGCCCGGACGGGCTAAGCCAGCCTTATCTTTATCCGCAACGGTGAACTTGATCGAACGGGCCTTGATCTGGACCGGGGCCGCTTTGGTCGCGGAGAAGGTCAGATAATCAAGTTTGGCCGCCGGATCAACGACATAGCCTTCATCGCCCGTATAAGCGGTATCCGGGTCAGCGATGACCGCGGTGCCACCAAAGAGGTCGACGATGCCTTTAGTATCCGGAGCATCCATCTTCGGGTGAGCAGTGCCCGGGAATAAGGCGCTGTAGTCGTTCTTATAGGACCAGTCGATGCCCTGTTGCGAAGCCGGCGCACCAGAAGTGCTGCTCCAGCCGAGGGTGATCTGATAGCCCCGTTTGGTCATATCGAATTTGCCATCCACATCGGCGAAGAGAGTCTTGTCGATTTGGAGATACCACACATTGCTATTGGCAAGCGCGGTGAACGGAAGAGCATACTTTTCAGCGCCCTCCGCATAGGCTGTCGTGCCCCAACCTGTGGCCGCACCAGTGAAGTACGGGACATCGTAGGCCGGGATGGCCGAAACCTTGTCGTTGGCTTTGAAGGTGAAGTATAAAGTATACTTTCCATCAACCACCGGGACATCAACACCCGGGACCGAAGTGGCGGCACCACTCGACGTTGTAGAAGCAGCTTTGCTAGCGCTGCTGGTGGTACTTCCACAGCCAGCGAGCCCTAAGGCCGCTAAGGCAAGGATAATACCAATCTTTTTGTTAACCATTAATTACGCTCCTTTCTAAATTAGTTCGGATCCCCGTAGGAAAACGCTTTTGACAAGCCGTTCCTTAAAAATGATTTACCGGGAACCTTCGTAATTTGTGATCAACATGGCTCTATTGTAGTAGGTT
>MVZL01000134.1 GCA_002068375.1 Tenericutes bacterium ADurb.BinA155 | reverse complement strand
CTCAAAGCGGGATCCGCCCGGGTGGACATCGCTTCGACCGCCAATCCCGATCTCAAGACTTCGATCAGCTTTACGGTCGCCGCCGCCCCGTATATTCCGGCGAGCGACGTTTCGCCTCTGAGCTACAAAGTCCGGAAGATCGGACACTTCCTTTGCTATGCCGGAAGCGCCCTCTTCTTGCTTCTTTTCCTCTTCACGGCTTTCCGGCGAGACCACGGCTATTTCTTCCTTTCGATCGGAACCAGTTTGACCGAAGGGTTCTTATTAGCTTGCCTAGGTGAAGGGATTCAGCTCTTCATTCCGAAACGCACCGCCTCTTGGTGGGACATCGGCATCGATTTCAGCGGGGTGGCTCTTGGCGTTTTAATCGTCGCCCTTATTTTCTTCTTGATCGATCTTCATTCTAAAAAGAAGGCCCCCGTGGAGCCTTCAATTGAGCCGAAGAAGAAAGATTAGGCGACGGTCCAATACTCGGGGTGATCGGCATAGAGGGCCTTCATCAAAGCGATGCCCTCTTTTTTGCTTTCGGCGATGATGAGGAAAGCGGGATGACGGGTCTGCAGATAACGCTGCTTCGCCCAATAGTACCAAAGGAAGTGCTCCATCGCGACGGTGAGGAGAACTTTATGAAGTTGGATTTCGTTATAGGCCCGGCCATAGTAGTCCTTGAGGAACTCGACGATCAGATCCTGATTGGTGATCTCGTTTTCCCCAATGACCGAGGCGAGGTCGAATAAGGGGTTATTGAGCCCAGCGAATTCGAAATCGATCAAGACGACCATTCCTTTATAGTAGAGGATGTTGTCGCTCCAAAGGTCATTGTGACAAAGGACTTGGGGCTCGGTGTGATAGAAAGTTCCAAGCAAATCGGCGATCTTCTCCTCGAACTCCGGGTCGAGGTCTTCTTTGCTGGCGGCTTTATAGGTTTGATAACGGTCGCGGGTGTAGAAGCTCTTGAAATTGCCGGTAATGGAGTGGAGGCGTTTGAGGGCGCTCGCCATTAACGAAAGCTCATGGGAGGAAGCCATGTTGCCTTTCGGGAAATATTCCTCTTGTTCGAGGTAACGCTCGAGTTTATTGCCGGTCGCGGTATCGAAATAAAAGAGCTTTGGGGTCAGCCGGAACGGCGAGACGGCATCGATGATCTTTTTTTCTTCGACCGGAGAGTAAAACGGGGCATCGCTGGTCTTTTTAAGGCGGAGGGTGTATTCGTTATTGATCCGGTAAGTATCGTTCGAGAATCCATTCTCAAGGATGGTCAAAGAAGTCACATTCTGGCCGGTTGCCTGTTTAAAAACGTTTTCGATGATCCCCATAGAACACTGATTTCCTGATTGCCCCTATTTTACCGAAGATTTGGCTAGGGAGATAGGGTCAGTCTTCATTTCGGCTCAATCCGCTTTGAATTTTGATAGAGCTGTTCGGCCCGTTCCGAGATATGGTCGACATGGATGATTTCCGATTTCGCGAGGAGGGCTTCGCCCGGGACATGGCCCTTTCGGACGTCCTTGCGGAGGCAGTAGACGCAATCGCCCGACGTGAGATTGGAATTGATGCAGCAAAGCTCCGCCCCTAAACGGATTTCCGCAGCGGTGGCCCCTTCCTTTTTGATCATGAGGTGGGAGCCGGTATGGCCATCGATATGCATCCAAGTGTGCTTCTTATGGGTGTCATAAAGGAAACTCAGGTAGTCGTTTTGAACCGCCGACTTCCCGAAGAGGTAAGTGGTATCGCCGTCTTTGGTCTCATAAGGGAGCGACTCGGTCGCCATTAATGGGGAGCGAGGCGTTTCTTTGCTCCGCGGATTTTCGAATTGGTCGAGCCCGAACTCTTGATAGAGCGCTTCTAATCCCGCTTCATCGGCGCTTTGGATAATGAGGTAGAGCCGCTCGAATTCGCTCTGCTCTTTTTTGGCCTTCGCTAGATTCTCCCCGCCGAGCTGGTAGGTGAGTTTGGCTTTCTTTTGCCGTTTATAGAAGAGAGCGGCGTTCTGGGGGAGGTTCCGTCTAGGATCGAGCGGGACTTTCTTCCCTTCGACCATCATGAAACCAGACTTCGGATCGAGCTCTTCCATGTGCATGTAGATATAGTCGCCATATTGGCCATCGTTCAGGTGGGCTTTCGCCTCAGCCACATCGTTTTGGATCAGCCCAATCTTCCGCTTGGCCGACTTCCGTTTGTTGTTGAGGTAGAGGAAAAGCTTATGGAAGCGTTCCCGTTTCCGTTTTTCGCCTAGGGCCGGTTCCCGTTCGATGCATTCTTCGTTATAGGAAGCAAAATCAAAAGGCTTTTCGTCTTTTTTCGCTTCGTAATTTCCTTTTAAGGGCGGCTCATAGACGAGACCGTGCACGATCGGGCGGGGATCGCTTGGGCTATTCATCCGCAGAGCCGAGATCACTTTGCCATCGCCGCCGACCAAAATGAGGTTAGCCCGACTGGGGATCAGCTCCGCGATCAGGTGGCGGACCTCGCTTTTAAAAACGTCATTGATCACCTCAACCGCGAAGTCGAGGATCCGGTCTTCGCCAAGAACTTTGACCGAAATAAGGCAGGCGTTGCCCATCTCTTTTCTTAGGGCCATCGAGAAGGCGGTGGAAAGGGAAGGCGATTCGTTATTGGAGTCGCTCACATAGACGTAAGGATTTTGGTTGTCGAGGACAAAAGTGAGCCTGCCACCGTGAGAAAGATGAAAATAGAAAACGTCTTCCCCATACTGAACGAGATGGGCCATGTGAGCATTTGCATAGGTAAGGTTCAGCGTGCTCGCAAGCGCTTTGATCGTTCCAAAATCGTAGGACATGGGTCAAGTATATCACCTTGTCGGTTGCCTTAAGGAAAGCAAGTGGCTAAAATAGTCAAAACAATATGGAAAAAGGACTGCTCATTATCATCAGCGGACCGAGCGGAGTCGGCAAAGGCACGATTCGGCAGGAAGTGATGAAGGACACCTCACTCAATCTCTTTTATAGCGTTTCGATGACGACTCGGCCGAAGCGGGCGGGCGAAGTCGAAGGCCGCGAATACTATTTCGTTTCGGAAGCGGAATTCCAAAAGAATATCGAAAACGGGAACTTATTAGAACACGCCAGCTTCGTCGGTCACCATTACGGCACCCCGAAGAATAAAGTCGAAGCGATGCGGGATCAGGGAAAGAACGTCATCCTCGAGATCGAGGTGAACGGGGCGGCCCAGGTCATGAAGCAATATCCGAAAGAAGACGTGGTTTCGATCTTTTTGATGCCGCCTTCTCTCGAAGCGCTCGAAGCCCGGATCCGGGGACGCTGCACCGAAGGGGAAGACGTGATTGAGCAGCGGCTCGCTAAAGCCCGGAAGGAAGTTTCCCTAAAGGGCAATTATAAGTATGTGGTCACCAATGACGATGTCACGCGGGCCAGCAATGAAATCCGCAGCATCCTCCGCGACGAAATCTCCGCGAAAGCCAAAGCATAAGATATAATCTTCTTGTGAAGATTCTCGACGTCTACATTCAACATGGAAAGAACGCGTTAAACCGTCCTTTTTCTTATCT
>MVZL01000133.1 GCA_002068375.1 Tenericutes bacterium ADurb.BinA155 | reverse complement strand
CGAATAAATGGGGCATACCGCCCCAAGAATGGAGAGCAGTATGAACGAAGCGAAGCAGACTTTCGAGAAGTTCTCTAAGCCCGATGAAGAAGTGGGCGAAGAGGGCGCGGAGAAAATCCTCAAAATGGGGAAGGACGACCCTATCACTGGGGTTTTGGCCTTCCTGCACAAGGACGAGGACGAAGCGATCGAGGGCTACAAGAAAGCGTTGCCCTTGTTCGGCGCGGACTCCGAGAGCCAGCGAATCCTCATCGCCATAATCGAGGACGAGGAACGCCACAAACGCGACCTCCAAAACATTCTCGCAAAGTACGCAATCAACGGCGGAAAGTCCGCCATCGAAGCGACAGGCCACGCCGTGAAAGAGGCTTTGCACGAAGGCGCGGAAGAGGCTGAGGAAGCCGAGGCCGAACCGAGACGGGACTGATTTCCCGTTCAGCGGACAGGTTTTCGTGATATATTGCAAATAAGGAGACAATAATGGCTCAAATCACTATTGACGAAGATGAACTGAAAGCCAAACTGAAAGGTTATGGCGCAGTCGACCAAGAGGTGGCTAACTTCATGCAGGATTTAACCGCCCCGAAAGAAGTTCCTAACGGCAAGCCGAGCGAAGGCGGAGAACCCAAGCCCGAGCAAGCCGTGGATAAAGGCGCGGTTCCGCCTACCGAACCCGAAGCCCCGAAAGAGGCCCCGAAAGCCGACCCGAGCCAAGACAAGCCCGAAGAAGCGAAACCCGATGAGGCGCAAAAGGGCGGAGAACCCCAGCCGAAGCCGAGCGAGCCGATTCAGCCGAATGTGGCCCAACCGAAGGAAGCCCAACCTTCGCCCAATGTCGATTGGGAAGAAAAATACAACGACCTCGCCAAGACCGTTGAAGGGCTGGCAGGGAGATTGAAGTCCGCCGAAGGCATATTAGCCTCTCTAGGGACTCCGCTTCCTCAGGGTTCAAATCCAGCGCCAATCGGCGCGAACCCCCAACCTGAACCGCACGAGAGCGAAGAATCTTCCGATGAAAAGAAGATCGAACTCCTGCAGAAAAAGGCTGGAATGAGATAATCGCTTCATAGCGAAAAGGAAAAAAACTTATGCCGTTTACTAGTCAAGTCAATGGTACTTCCGTAGACATACGGATTACCGAAAAAGTCCTCGAAACCTACCTCCAAGGCGATTCCGAGCGCGACAACAAGGGCGTTTATTCGTCCTATACGAAGGAAGAGGCCGTCAGCCAAATCCGTGTCCCGAAACCCGACCTTCTGCCCATTCTCCCTCGGCGCTTAGGCGCGAGCGTGAACGGCGGTTCGTTCAGCGGTTCGGCTCTCCAAGTCACCAACTCCGAGTATCTCTTAGAGGTGCTGGACGTTGTTGATACCAACATTGACGTTCCGTTCAACAACCTCTCGCTCGTTCCGCAGTTGAAGATTGACGATTGGTCGAAGCAAATCGGCAAAGGCGTGTACCTCGTCAAAAACGGTATGTGCCTCGCCACCAAGTTCTTCCAGTCGTTCTACAACGACTCCGCCAACGCGAATGTCGTCACCTACACCGCTGGTCAGGCTGACGGTATCCGCCCGTGCTTCGATGAAGCCGAAGACGACCTCAACGCTGGCGACCCCGCCAACGGGATTGATATCTTCCCCGAGGACACTCGCCGTATCCTCTATATCAACGGAATCACCAAACTTATCCGCCAGACTGGCGCGTTCATCGTTGGCGGTTCTAACTTCGCCCAAGAAATGCTCAAGACTGGCGCTTTCTCCGAAGGCGATGTCAAGAACACCATGGAAGACGGCTATCACGGCACTTACGGTGCCGTTGACATGAACCTTCTCTCGCCCATGAAAATCCGTATCGCCGAAGAGTACCTTGGCTTCCCCTATGGCACCCTCGCCGCTTCGGGCTTCATGGCGGTCGAATCCTCGGGCTACGCCAACCAGTTCGCCCTCGCCGACAACGGCGTTAAGACCATTCCCGCGCCGCAAGGTCAGGGAACTCGGCTCCAGCCGAACTACCGCATGGGCGCGGCTACCTTCTTCACGAAGGGCAACGTGTTCATCATGCAGGCGAACTATGTCAACCCGTTCGGAATCTTCGAAATCATCTCCAAGACCCCGACCATCATCGGCAAAGGCTCGCGCCTCGCTGACTTAGCGCTGACCGCGACCGCCTCAACGACCGCAATCGTTTGCGCCCCGACCTACACCTCATACGCGCAGGCCGGCAATCCGCAGACCGTTGCCGCCGCAGTCGCTGGCTTCGCTTACTTCCAAAGCGATAGCGCCGTCACCAACCTCCCTGCCTTCGTCACGGGCTACGCCGCCGCGAGCGTCAAGGGACTCTCGACCTCCGCGACCATTAGCGGCCTCGGCCTGACCGCTGGCAAGTACGCCAATGTCATCGCCTACACCGCGCAAGGGCAGATTTCCGCCGTCTACTCCGTGCTGGTCGCCTAACCGCGAATTGAACGCGTGAGCGTTTAAGGGGTGGGTTCGTCCTCCTTCCCACCCCAACCATGCCGATAACGGATTGTTGGTTCGACCCCAACGATCGGCAAAACCTTAAAAACCATGGCAACATTGAATGAAGTCTATGTCGCTCCCGTCAGCGTTGAGGGGCAAAGGGTATACGACCCCGTGACCCACCGCTGGCTTTTGGACGGCTCTGTCATAAAGAAACTCATGCCCGAATTGTCGGACGATGAAATCTCGCGCAAGCAACAAAGTTACACCAACCATGTCTATAGATTCCTCAAACACGAAGTCGCTGGCTACAACTGGCGCTTCGTTGAGTGGCTCATATCATGCACAACGCAGGGAATGAGCCTTATGCTCGAAGCGTTGAGGGCGCAACTCGAAGCCGACTCCGAGTCGAACTACGACTCCATAGCCAATGTTTCCCCTATCGACCCGAACAACAACGTGACAATCGACCCTAAACTTATCAAGGAAGTCCGCATTTGCCCCGAAGCCCAAGATATTCTCTTGGACGGCTACGTTTCGGTCGGGCCGTTTCAGTATTATTTCAACAAGCGATTTTACCTTGGCGTGAGCCTTCCGCAAACGGCCTACGCGGATTGGGCGTACTGATGAACCCCCAAAACAATGTTCAGACCTGCGCGTATCTCCGCAGGAAGGATAATGCTTTGGGCGATTCGCTCAACGACTTTTTGCCGCCCGTCTATTTCAAGGGCAAGAAACTCACCGTGACGAAGCAAAGTTCTTCGGTCGGCGGCCTTTGGGCTTCGAGTTCCCAAAGTTATATCGAGGCGAATTACCTTCCTTTGAGGATCTCCGAAATGAAGAAAGATGACGTTATCGTTTTATGCGGTTCGTCCGAAGTTTCAAAGTTCATGCTTGACGGCGGAAGATTATGGCGAGTCCAGTCTTTCGAGGTTCACACCGAGAAATTGCGCCTTCATTCTCAAAACGAAGAACTCAACGAGAGAATGTCGCCTAAGAGGATTGCCATAACATGACCGAGAGGCAACGCGACAACCTTTGCCTGCAGTGGACTCATTCCGCCATGGTTCAAATCAAAAGCGCGGCGTGGTTCCCTTTGAGGACGGGGAGATTGAGGGACAGGGCGGTTTA
>MVZL01000132.1 GCA_002068375.1 Tenericutes bacterium ADurb.BinA155 | reverse complement strand
CCGCCGCATCCAAAATTCGCGGAGAGAAGCGGACGTTATAGAAGCCAACATCGCGCTCAGCTTTTGAGAAACCATAATCGATGGTATCGCCGGCATCGAGGGTTCCGGTGTAACTGCCGCTATAGCTGACGGCGGTGCCATCGTAGACTTTGCTCGTGACGCTCGCGGCCCCGCTAATGACGATCGGATCGGCCAAATTCTTATCAAAGTCGCCGAAAGGAGTATCGTCGCCGCCCGTTCCAGGATCCTCCCCCGTTCCGCCGGGAGTGGCGTCGAGAGCAACCCAACCCAAGCCTTTGATATAGGCTTCGGTCCAAGCGTGGGCGTTCTTTCCTTTGACTTCGACCGAGGCGCCCCGCTCGCCACTCGCGTAATAGCCGGTGACGAAACGGGCCGGAACCTTTAAGGCCCGTAAAAGCAAGGTGAGAGCCGAAGCAAAGTGATTGCAGATCCCTTCTTTGGCGGTTTGAAGGAAATAGAGGACATAATCGCTCCCGGTCGGGTAGGCCGTGAACTTGGCGTTATAGGTGGCGTAGCCTTTGATAAAGTCTTGGCAAGCCAAAATATCGCTTAAAGTGTCGGCTTTAAGATGATTGTCGGCGATGAAAGAAGTAAAGAAAGCGGCTTCGGTGTCGTCCATTCCCAAATAGTTGGTCGTGACGAAAGATTGATAATCGGCTTCCTGCGCAGTGAGATTAGGATCGGTGAAAGCGGTTTGGGCAAGGCTTGTAATCGCAGTCGCGTCGAGGGTATTCGGGACATAAGAATATGAGGCTTTCAAATCGACCGCCGGTCCGCAGGCTGCTTCGCCGCTTGGAGCCGAAAGATAAGTCTGGCTATAGTCGGGGAGCAAAGCGTACACGTGCGCCTTTTCGTAGGTGAGGGTAAGGGTGCTCGTATTCGGATTGGTTGCTTCGATTTTCTTGTCGGTGAAATAAATGGGGTTGATGCCCGTGCTCGGAATCGTATAGGCCGGAGCCTTGCCCCAGTGGTTGGCGGAAAGAGGCCCTAAGCTTTGCTCACGGAAATGGACCGCCCCTGCGGTGGTCGAACTATAGGTGAAAATCGGGGTATCGGGAAGATCGCTGGGACTGCCGGAAATGCCTCCGGGGTCATTGCCCGGCCCGCTGACGCTCGGTCCCTCCGCCATTTCGTAGACCGGATAAACGGTATAACTCTTCGTAGCCGAGACCAAAGCCCGATCCCAGCCTTTAAAGACCCAGGTGCCCGGTTTTGAGCTGACGGGGGTTTGATTCAGGCGATAGGCTGGCATCTCGCCCGATAGTAAGACATCTTCATAAAGAAGGGCATCGTCGTCGTTACGGAAAGTCACGATGTAGTAAGGATTGATCGGATCGTCATCGATCGTGTATTGGGCGTAAGTGGCGAAACTTTTTTGAACGTTCGTCAAGCCTTTGTCGAAGGATTGGAAAGTGTAGAGCTTGTGCTTAGCATCGGCTTTGCGGGTTGGGGTTTCGCTGTCGTAATAAGCTTTCTGACCCCGCGGAACGTCATCGGCGTCGAGAAAAGTATTGTCCCAATTGTCGAAGACCACGGTCAAGAGATCGCCTTCGGTTGGAACTCCGCCTCCGCCTCCGGTCCCGGGCCCGCTGCCGCCTCCGCCTTCCCCGCTCGATTTCTTGATGGGTTCGGGCGTGAATTCGGCATAGGTGGTAATGGCTTTCGTGATGCAAGAAATGTCTTCGTTCCAGCCTTTGAAGGTGTAGGTGTAAGTGTCATCATCAGCTCGGGTCGGGGCCGCCGCCGAATACTCGGCCGGACTGCCATAAGTGACGGTGACCTTTTGCAATTCCGTTTTATCCCAGTTGCAGAAAGTAACGACGAATTCTTTAAGGGTCGAAGTAAATAAAGCGACGGTGTAGTAGTCTTTGTTCACCGCATCGAGGCTGCGGTCCCAACCTTTGAAGGAATAGGTGTGGGCATCATCTTCGGGTTTGGTCGGGGTCGGGCCATCGTAGACCGCGGTTTCCCCGATCGCGACGGTGTCGCTTCCTAAAACGCTGCCATCGTAGTTTTTGAAGGTGACGGTGAAAGTGGGGGTGCTTTCGCTAAATTGGGCGGTGATGTCGAGGTTGGAGGTCACGGAATCGAAAGGTTTATCCCAACCATTAAAGGTGAAGACGTGGTATTGGTCGGAAGGCTTTGTTGGGACGCTACCTTGATAAGAAGCGGCCCCCAGCGCCGCGACGTGGTCGACGTAGAGGATTGAGGCATCATAGTTACGGAAAGTCACGACATAGCTGATATCCAAGGTTTGATATTGGGCCACGATGATGGTGTCGGCGACGATGCCGGTGAGCGGGGTGTCCCAGCCGCTGAAAAGATAAGTGTGGCGTTCATCCGAAGCTTTGCTCGGGGTGGGACCGGCATAAATCGCGGTGCCGTTATAGCCAACGTGATCTTCGTAAAGGAAGGTGCCATCTTCATTTTGGAATTGGACGGCGTAAGCGATCGGAACCGGATCGAATGTCGCGGTATAAACCACGTTCTTCGTCATCGGCTCGAAGGGCTTATCCCAGCCTTTGAAGACATAGTTATAGACTTGATCATGCGGCTTCGCGGGGACTCCGCCCGAATAGAATGGGGTCTCGCCCGCTGGGAAAAGGCTTTGAAAGAGAATGGTGTTATCGTAATTGACGAACGAAGCGCTGTACTGGCGAATCTCCGCATCATATTGGGCGATGAATGTGGTGTCTGAGGTGATCCGATCGAGGGAATTGTCCCAGCCTTTGAAACGATAACTATAGGTTTGATCTTGAGGTTTCGTCGGGGTCGGGCCATCGTAAACGGCGGTTTTGCCCCGGGGAACCGAGCACGAATAAAGGAAACTTTGATCGTAGTTTAAAAATTCGCAATGGGACTCACTCGCTTCGGCCGTGAGGGGATTTAAACCCGCCGCGGCGACCCCGATCACGGTCGCGACAGCTCCCGCCGAAAGAATCGTGGTGGAAATGATGATGCTTGCCACAATGCTTTTCTTAGTCATAAGCTGTCCTCATAGGTCGGATAAACGGTGAGGCTTTCGGTAACGTTGAGGGTGGACTTGCTCCAGCCTTTGAAGCCATTGGAAGATAGCAGGTAATCTTTCGTCGGGCCTTGATAGGTGCTGTTTTGGCCCTTCGTAACATAATCTTCATACAGCAAGACGTCGTTCTGGCCCCGATAGGTCACGATCAGATATCCGCTGGCGGTATATTGGGCATAAGTCGTCATGTTGTCTTGACAAGAAACGATGAGGTCGGCTTTATCCCAGCTCACGAAATTGTAGTAGAGATAGCCAAAGCGATCGACATATGCCGGGCTGCGCTTAGGGAGATCGGGCGAACGGTAATAGGCCGTTTCGCCTTTATTGACAAAGTCCCCATCGAGCTTGATTCCGTTATAGTTGGCAAAGACAACGTGAATCAACTCTTGGAGGCCTCCACCGTTTTCGTTGAGACGGAATTTGGCGGTAAAAGTCGTATCGGCGGTAATGTTGGTCAACTCTTTGTCCCAACCATCGAAAACATAGGTATGAAGAGCGTCGCCCTCGCGCACCGGCGTCGCCCCAAAATAAACGGCGGTCGAGCC
>MVZL01000131.1 GCA_002068375.1 Tenericutes bacterium ADurb.BinA155 | reverse complement strand
GCTCAGCAAGATCTTTGGTTTTAAATGAAACGCATCATCGTTGCCCCGAGCATCCTCTCCGCCGATAAAAGCAAAATCGTCCCGGAGATTTTGAAGGCGGAAGCCGCCGGCGCCCAATTCATCCATATCGACGTGATGGATGGGATCTTCGTCCCCGCCGTCTCGCTTTCGGTTGATTTCGTCGAAATGATTCATGATCAGCACGAACTCGTGAACGATGTCCATATCATGGTCGCAAACCCGATCGAACTCGGACCCGAGTACGCGAAAGCCGGGGCCGATATCGTGACTTTCCACTACGAAGCCTTAAAAGACGATGAGGCGCGGAAACTCTGCATCGAAAAGATCCGGAAAGCCGGGGCCAAAGTCGGGATGTCGATTAAACCCGCCACCCCCGCGAGCGTCCTCATTCCTTTTTTACGCCACCTCGATCTCGTCCTTGTGATGTCGGTGGAGCCGGGCAAAGGCGGCCAAGCCTTCCTGCCGATCGCCTTAGATAAAATTAAGATTCTTCGCCAAGAAATCGATAAACGCCATCTCCATACCCTCTTAGAAGTCGATGGGGGTATTAACGCGGAGACGGGGAAGGCCTGCGTCCAAGCGGGGGCCGAAGTGCTCGTCGCCGGATCCTATCTTTATGGCCACGATGATTTCCGAAGCCGGGTCGAAGGACTCCTTGCCCTATGAATTTAGGCTTTTTGATCGCGGTGTGCTCGGGCCTCATCCTTTTCTTTATCCTCTTTTATCTCTTCGGCACCCTTCATTACCATAAAGCTGAGGATCATCGCTTTAATCCCCTTTCCTATTTCCCCTATGAGGAATTCGAAGGCCCGAACGATGCCTTTTTGAGCTTAGCCCGGATCTTTGCTGGGGCCTTCCTCATCGCCCAAGGCTTATCCGCCGTCCTTCTTTTAGGGGCGGAAGAACCGAATGCGACCATGAAGACCTTTTCGATTCTGGTCGCGATTCTCGGCGGAATGGAAATGGTTCTTCTTTTCTTCTTGCTCTTGCTCCCCGCGAAATACGCGAGAGCCCATATCTTCGTCGTGGTTTTCTATTTCTGCATTTCCGTCCTCTATGGGGTCCTTGGCGGGAGCTTGCTCTATGGCCAAGCGGTCTACAATGACGCTCTAGCGAAAACGCTCGGGATTATCCTCATGGTCCTCGGCTTCATCGTCTTAGCGCTTCTCATCAATCCCCGCTTCACCAACTGGGCCCGGCTCCACGCCGAAAACACCAGCGATGGCGAGAAGATCGTCTTCCGGCCCCGTTTCTTTATTCTGGCCGCGAGCGAGTGGCTGGTTTTAATCCTTAATATCATCATGACGATTCTGATCTTGCTCGGCCTCTATTTCCTCCACGGCTAAAGAAACGATTCCTTTTTGATCGCGAGCGAAAAGCCAAGAAAAAAGCGACCCGAAGGTCGCTTTATTTTGGCTCAATAAAATCTAGTTCGGGCCTCTTTTCGCAATCCCGAATAGGATTTTAACCATGGGGTGAAGCAAAAGGCCTCTTTTCCTATAATCGTTTTGTTCAGGAACGTTTGGAAAGGAGACCCATATGGATTCTAACGCTTTTCTGGCGAGGTTTGGGTTCGACCCGGAGGACTTCGAGGCAGGCGCCTCGGGCCCGATAAGGTCGGACGACGGGTTCGTCTACGAGGCGACGGAACTGAGGAAGGAGGACGCGGAATGCCCATTCTGCCGCTCGGCCGCCCGGGTCGAGGTGAACAAGCACTACACGGCCACAGTCCGCTGCTGCCAGTCCGCCGGGCCCGCGGATTCGCTGCTGGTCCGGAGGATCGTCTACCGCTGCCGGGGATGCGGGAGGACGTTCACGCTCGACCTCAAGGGGATCGCCGCGAGGAGGGGGATCTCGTCGATGGAGAGGAACGAGATGGTCGCCGACTTCTCCTCGCACGCGACCTTCTCGGAGATCGGGCTCAGGCACCATTGCTCCCCCATGAGGTGCATCCAGCTCTTCGACGAGGCCTTCCCGCTCGTCAGGCGGCTCCCGCTGCCGAGGGTCCTCTGCATCGACGAGATCCACTTCTCCAGCCAGTTCGACCAGAAGTACTGCTGCGTCCTGCTCGACTTCGAGACGGGGAGGGTCGTGGACGTCGTGAGGTCGCGGCAGAAGGCCTACCTGGAGGAGTACTTCGACGCGATCCCCTACGGCGAAAGGGCCCGGGTGAAGTGGCTCGTGTCCGACATGTACGACGAGTACGCCTCGGTCTGCCGCCTCTTCCTCCCCGCGGCCACCCTCGCGGTCGACCGCTTCCACGTCGTCGTCCAGCTCACCAACGCGATCAACGCCATCCGGACGAGGGTCATGAGGGGATGGGAGAAGGGCACGCCCGAGTACAACTTCATGAAATCCCACTGGAGGGAGTTCCTCAGGCGCGGGGCCGAGATCTCGCCGAAGTGGTACGCCAACCAGAGGACCGGGGAGTCCGTCCCCTACGCGGAGATGGTGAGGCGCTGCACGCTGCTCTCGCGGGACCTCCGCGAATGCTGGGACGCGCTCCAGGACCTGATGAAGTACACCAAGGTCCAGTCGTCCTACACCGAGGCCGTCGGGGAGGTCACGTTCATATCGGAGAAGCTCATGGCCTGCCAGGCGGAGGAGGCCAGGAAGGCCGGCCAGACCTACAAGAGGTGGAAGAACGGGATAGCCATGGGGCTCTCGAGGAACGATTTGGGGCTGAAGCTCTCCAACGGGAAGATGGAATGCCTCAACAACCGGATCAAGACGATCATCAAGGACGCCTACGGCTACCGGAACTTCGAGAGGTTCAGGAAGAGGGCCCTGCTCATCCTCTGGGGGGACGTCGGGCGATGAAAAAAGGACGCGTTCGCGCGCGCCCTTTAAACCCGAATTGGATTTTATAGCTTCGGACTCAGTTTCTGCCCAACCCGAATAATCCCGAGTTAGATTTTATTGAGCCTTTATTTTCTTATAAGCGGGAGAAAAGGAAGCCTTATTTGGCTTCTTTCTTTTCTTCTTCCGGCTTCTCGGCCTTTTTAGGAGCGGCGGCCTTTTTGGCGGCCGGCTTCTTTTCGGCTTTGACCTCGGCCTTTTCCTCTTTCGGGGCTTCGACCTTGGCTTCTTCCTTCACGACGGCTTTCTTCTCTTCGGGCTTGACCTCGGCCTTTTTGGCGGTGGTCTTGTTCAAAGAACGGAAGGCGCGGGCCGACATCCGAACTTCGACCTGCTTGCCGTTAATGGTGACTTTGTACTTTTGAAGATTGACGTTCCAACGACGACGGGTCGCCGCTAAGCTGTGGCTCCGGGTGTTACCGCTGACGGGTCCTTTTCCAGTGACTGGGCATACTCTTGACATAAATGGTACCTCTCGCGCTTATAAACGCGAGTAAGAATATACCATAAAGAACTAGGGGTAGCAACGAAAAAAGCAAACCCTTTTTATCCTTGATAAACCGCTTTCAACAAAATTCCATGCCCTTTAGGGCAAAACTACATGGAGAAGTGGTAATATATTTCTAATAACGACGAAGGGAGTTTATCCATGTCAACCAAAATGGTCGCCATGATCCTGGCCGGCGGGAAAGGGACCCGTCTCCAAGCCTTGTCCCGCAAGATCGCGAAACCCGCGG
>MVZL01000130.1 GCA_002068375.1 Tenericutes bacterium ADurb.BinA155 | reverse complement strand
ATCTTCGTTATCTCATCGACGCCTCAGCCCGCCGGGTCAGCTCTTTGAGCGATGAGGTCGACCATTTGCAAGCCCACTTGGCGTTTTTAAATCAAACCGATCAAGGCGAGCGGGAGCTTCTTTATGATGGCGCGGGGTCCGAACTCCCCCTGCCGAGCCTTCTTCTCTATTCTTGCTTCCGCTTGCTTGAAGGCGAGCTTCCGGTTTCCTTACGCCCCAAGATCCTGCTCTACTTCGATGTTGAAGTGGGGGGCGAGGACGATCAGCTCTATCTTCATCTCGGCGATCATCCGAATCTCTCTTGGACTCCCGCCGCCCTAGCCGAGGCGGAACGCTTAGGACGAAAGCTCCAAAAAGGCGATGGCCTTCATCTCGAAAAGGATGGGCTGCGCCTTACTCTTCTTAAGCCAAAGGAGCTGAAGCCATGAAGGAAAGAAGCGACCGAAAGAGCGTCCGTTCCCTCGGGTTCCTTTGGAGCCTCATCGCTTTTTTCGGGATCCTGCTTCTTAGCGGAGCGATCCAGATGATCTGCGCGATCGAATTCCCGGTGAACCGCGATTACCCGGTCGCTAGGCATGGCGAGATGGACTTTTCCCGTTATGAGACCAATACCGCGACGGTCTATCCCTATGTGACGGGCGAAATTGCCTATTATCATGATCGCTGGGCCGGCGAGGAGAATGACGATAGCCTTCCGACCGGCTATATCAATTTCCCCGGTTATTGGTACCTCCAAGGCTACCCCAAAAGCGGCTATGGCTCCTTGGGCTTCGCGGTGACTCATCTTCAAAAAGGCGACCGGTTGGTCCTCGATGTCGACCCCCAAAATTTCGCCTATGCGGTCTACGTGTCCAATAACGGGGGGCCTTACCGCTTCACCTTCGCTAGCGGTACCCTATCGAAGACGCAGTGGCATCCGGCCGAGCGGACGGTCAATGACTCGGGCTTCATCGCCGCAATAGGGGAACGGATGGACTTCCTCATCGATTTCACCTACTCCTCCTTTGGCGGATTCCTTAATGCCCCGAAGCTCATCACCTCCCGCTCCTTAGTGGAAGGGCATGAAAGCGACAATATCTTCAATGGGATCGAGGCTGGCAGCCTCTTCGCCCTCTTCCTTTTCGTCGGGATCCTCTTTTTATCGGCCCCGAATAAGCATTTTGCCCTCCCGGAGTTCGTCTTAGCCTCTTCTTGGATCCTCTTTTTCTTCACCTCCTACGATTTCCTTTATCTTTTTAAGTCGGTGGGCTTGGTGGACGATCCTTCCGAAGCCGCCGCCGAGATCGCCCTCTATCTTCTGGGGCCGTTATTGCTCCTTGCTTTTGCTGACTATGCGAAGAAGAAATTCGGGCTTTCCTTTTCGAAAAAAGATCGGCTCGTTCTTGGGGGGCTACTTCTCCTCAGTCTCTTATCGGGCTTTTTACCGCTTCCTTTCGGGGCGATCGGCTGGCTCTTTCTTGTGGGCTTTGCCAGCCTTCTCCTCTTCCTTTCGAAAGCTAAGGCCCCTGGGATCGATCTTTTCTTCTTTGGCGGGCTCGAAGGCCTGATCCTTGGGCTCTTCCTTTTGCTCTATTTGGATTTTTCAGGACTGATCTATGCTCCAACCCTTTCGGTCGATTTCGCCTTTCTTTTCCCCGCGTTCCTTTTATTGATCTTCCTGAGCGGCTTTTCCTTAAAACGCGAGGAAAAGCGGGCGGCGATCACTCAAGAGGAAGAAGCCCGTTTCTTAGCGGCCCGTCGCGAGATTTTGCAGCAACAACTTCAGCCTCATTTCTTATTCAACACCCTCAATCTCATCGAAGAACGTTACCGGGTTGGCTTCGCCGAGGGAGCAGCGGCTTTGACCCAATTGAAGCGCTGCTTCGCCGCCGCCGAAATGGTCAATAGCCAAGAGCTCGTCCCTCTCCCTAGCGAAATCGCGGCGATCGAGAGCTATCTCGCCTTAATGAATCTTCGGAAGGCCTATCAAGTCGAGCTCCGCGTCTACGGCGGAACCCTCCCGATCGCGCTTCCGCCCTTATCGTTATTGACCTTCGTCGAAAATAGCTTTTCCCACGCCCATTTTGAGCGGATTGCCGCCCCAAAAATTGAGATTCGGGTCGACCCCCTCGAAACGGGGACAAGGATCGAAATACGGGATAACGGCGTCGGCTTTATTTCGGAGGGCTCCGGGGTCCATACCGGGATCGCCAATGCCCGTTTCCGTTTGGAGCATAGCATCCAAGGCCAAGTGGCCTTAGAAAGCGATCCCCATGAAGGAACCCGGGTCAAGATATTCATTCCCCATAAGGAGGGTCAGAAATGAAAATTATCGTGGTCGATGATGAGGCGGCGGCGCTCACGAACTTTCTTTCGCTATTGCTCGACCGGCAGGATATCGAAAGCCAAATGTTCCAAAATGACCCCCTCGCGGCCATCCCGTATTGCGAGAATCACGAGGTCGATGCCGCGTATCTCGATATCCGGATGCCCCAGATTGATGGAAAGGATCTCGCGGAGCGGCTCATCAAGGTCCGGCCCGACATCGCCATCTTCTTCATCACCTCCTTTCAGTTCGATGAGGCATCCGTGAAAAAGCGGATCGGCTCGAACTTCCATGGCTTTTGCTACAAGCCCTTCTCCCCGGCAAAAATGAAGGCCCAACTCAATAAGCTCGTGAAGGAAAAAGAAGAAAAGCGCGATGATGTTTTCATCAAATGCGTCGATGGCTTCGACGTGTTTAAAAATGGAGTTCCCCTCGACTTTCGTAATAGCAAGAGCAAGGAGCTGCTCGCTCTAGGCGTCGCTAAATCCGGGGGGACGTGTCTATTAGAAGAAGCTTGCGATCGCCTCTATCCGGAGAAAGAGGCCTTCTACGCGAAGAAGAGCTACCGCGATTGCGTCTTTAAGTTAAGGCGACTCCTTGCCGAAGCGGGTTTAGACGATTTAGTGAGCTTCCAACGGGGGAGCTTCAAGGTCAATCGGAAGCGGGCCCGGTGCGACTATTGGGATATTCTCGATGGAACGAGTCCCTTGCAAAGCATCGTCTCCCTCTTTCCGAATTACGACTGGTCAGCGGAGTACGAGGCCTGCGCGATGGATATTCTCGAGAACAAGCCCCATCGTTAATCGGCTCGAAGGAAGGAGGGGGAAGCTTCCCTCGAATGGGCCACCTTTTTCTTGAGCGTATCGCCGCTTAGTCTTTTTCTTTCCGATAAGGGATCCGAAAATAATCGAGGATCTTTTGAGATTGGCCTTAACTCGTTAAGCCCTCGATTAGGCGAGCGAGGCTTGGTAAAGAGCGGTCCCTACAGACGGGAACGCTTCAGGGGGCCAAGGCCCGGGCCTTCGTTTCTAAAGAGACGGGGTTTGCTTTTCCTAAAGAGATGGGCCGCCCCCTCTTTTTTGGCAAAGGGTCCGATATAGTCTTGCTGTTTTCTTTAAGGATTCCTATTATTAAAGGCAATGTCCGTTATGAAGGCAAAATCATGAAGAATTCATTGAAGGCTTTGATGCTGATTCTTTTATCGGGGAGCCTAGCGGCCTGCGGGGCCGTGGCTTCGTCTCCCGCGGCTTCAAGTAGCGGGGCCGCGACGTCCTCGAACGTTCCCGCCTCGTCCTCGAGCGTTCCCGCCTCTT
>MVZL01000129.1 GCA_002068375.1 Tenericutes bacterium ADurb.BinA155 | reverse complement strand
GCTCGGCGGTGGCATGATCGGCTATATCCTGACCGGCCTCCTCAACCAAAGCGTTGGAGCTTGGCTCGTGATTCTTTCGCTCGCCATTTTCTTAGCGGTTGGCCTCATCATTCTCTTCTTCCCTCAAATCAAATTGCTTTTCCGGACGATCAAAGCCAAAATCGCGATTGCGAAAGCGAAGAAACGGTCGAAAACTCAAGCCCCCTCTGATGAAGAAACGAATAGCAACGCCGATGAGGGCTTAAGCTTCGGGACCATGAATAACCCCGAATCTTTACCAGCCCCTTCGAAAGAACCCGCTCCGGCTCCTAAAGCCGAACCCGCGCCGGAAATCGTGTTAACCCGGCGCTCCCTCTATGCGAGCCAACCTGTCGCTCCTTCCCATCCGATTCCCCATGAAGTCACCAAAGCTCCTTCTCCAGTCGGCAATTTGCAAACTTCCGGTCTTCAGCCGGCCCTTTTCCCTGGCGACGAAGTGAATGATGTCGTCCCTGAAACTCCGGCCCCGGTCCAAGAAGCCCCGGTCGAAGAGCCCACGGCTCCCGCTCCGACCCCCGAACAGAATCTTTTCGCTCCAGCCAATCCTTTTGAAGATAAACCCGAAGTGGTGGAAGCGCCGCTGACTCCGGATGAGAGCGAAGTCGAAACTCCGGCTGCCCCGGTCGAGCCGCTCCCCGAAGATGTCGCGCCAACTCCGATTGTGCCGGAACCGGCCCCCGTCGTGAAACCGGTCCGCGTGGCGAAGCCGACTCCCGCCCCGGTTCCCACTCCCGAACCAGAACCCGAACCCGAAGCTCCCACGGAAGAACCCGAAGAAGCTGCTGGCGCCAGCAATGGCGTTTCCCAGCCGAAAGCCGTTCCGCTTCCTTCCTATCGTTTCCCGCCTTTAACCTTGCTAAAAGTCTATCCGCCCGATGAGTCAGCCGCCCAAAACGAAGCCGATACGGCCGAGCGGACCGAGGTTATCAATACGACTTTCGCGAACCTTCACGTCGGGGCGAGAGTCGTTTCCCACACGATCGGACCTTCGGTCACCCGTTACGATGTTCAGACCGATCCTTCCGTTTCAGTCACGACGATCGGCAAATACGTTCAAGATATTTCCGTCCGTCTCGGCGGCGTTTCGACCCGCTTTGAAGAGATGGTACGCGGCAAATCCACATCCGGTCTTGAAATCGCGAACCATGCGACCACGATCGTCTCCTTTAAAGAGATGATTTCAGCCTTGCCTAAAGGCGATAAGAACAACCTCGTCATTCCTTTCGGCAAATCGATTTCGGGCGATTACGTCTACGCCGACCTCAGCGATTTCCCCCATATGCTCGTCGCCGGAACGACGGGATCAGGCAAATCCATCTTCATGCATGGCGTCATCATGTCGCTCATCATGCGGAACCGGCCGGAAGATCTCCGGATCGTCGTGGTGGACCCCAAGCGGGTCGAAATGGCGAAATATAAGGACTTGCCGCATCTTCTTTGCCCGATTGTGAGCGATGGTGGGGCGGCCAAAGTCTGCCTCGATAAGCTCATCGAGGAAATGGAACGCCGCTACCTCCTCTTCGAGATGGCCGGGGTTTCCAACATTCGCCAGTTCAATAAGGAATACGCCCCAGCCGCCGGGGTGCAGACTCTTCCTTTCATCGTGGTCTTCGTCGATGAATACGCCGACCTTAGCGATCAATGTAAAGACATCGCGGGTTCGGTCGTCCGAATCGCCCAAAAGGCCCGGGCCGCTGGCATTCACCTCGTGATCGCCACCCAGCGTCCTTCGGTCCAAGTCATCACCGGCGTCATCAAGGCGAACCTCGGGGTCCGGGTCGCTTTAAGCGTCGCTTCGCCGACCGATTCGGTCACGATCTTGAACCAAGGCGGAGCCGAACAACTGGCAGGCCATGGCGATATGCTCATTGAATGCCCGCTCATTTCGCGGGTGGGTCTCACCCGGGTTCAGGGCTGCTTGGTTGATAACCAAGAAATCAAAGATGTCTGCACTTACATTAAGAAGGAACACGCGACGGTGTATGATCCGCGTTTCCTCGACTTAGTCGATCACTCGAAAGACGTGGCGCCCGCCGCCGACGTTTCGGCCCCTTCGGCCGCCGAGATCCGCAATGCCTCCGCCGAAGAAAAATACAACTACATCAAAGAGACGATCATGGGCCGGGAATATACCTCCATCAGCCAAATTCAACGCGAATTCGGCGTCGGATTCCCTCGGGCGGGTAAAATCTTTGCTCAGCTCCAAAAGGAAGGAATCGTCGCGACCCAAACCGAATCGGCTTCCTCTTCGAAAGGCTGCCGCGTCTTGGTCCATAGCGATCCTAACGCCCAGCAGAATCCGGGCTCGACCGAGCAGACCGACGTCCGGCCGAATCTCCCGGGAGATGGACAATAACGATGGCGATCGGGTGCGATATCGTGAAGATGAGCCGGATCAAAACCGATCCGGATTTCGTCGCCCTTATCCTTTCGGAAAAAGAGCAAGCGATTTACGCGACCCGTCATAACAAAATTGAATTCCTCGCCGGCCATTTCGCGGCCAAAGAAGCTTTCTTAAAAGCCTTAGGAACCGGCCTAGCAGGCGCCCCGCTCAAGACTATTGAAATTCTTTATCAAGAGACAGGAGCCCCCTATATCGTTTATAATAAGCAACAATACGCCGTCTCGATTTCTCATGACGGCGAATATGCAATGGCGGTAGTGACCCTATGAAAGATACCTTCGTCGACGCTAAACTCATCAGCCCCGACACGATTCGGCTGGTGATTTTCTCAAGTTTGCCTTGGGAAAAAATCGATCCGGCCCTCTATGTCGACTATTTGGTTAAGGAGAAATTGACCTTAGTCAAATCGTCTTCGATGTCGGGGATCGTGATCTCCGATTATCGGATGACCGCGCCCCATACGCTCGGCCACAGCTATAACCTCGTGATGTCTTCTTATGGGACGATCCCGGTCGACGTCTCCGAAGTGACGAGCTTTCCGGGCTTCGATGAGAAATATTCTTACGATGGCGATGATCTCGGAGCGATCTATTCGCCCGAAGAGACCCGTTTTGCCTTATGGGCTCCTTTAGCGAGCCGGGTCGTTTTGCTCCATCATGAAAAAGATGCCACCGGTTGGGAATTAACCGAATGCCGCCGCACCGATAAAGGCGTTTACCGCGCCGTCCTAAAAGGCGACCACGAAGGCTTGATTTACCGTTATGACGTGATCAATAACGAAATCACGACCGAAACGACCGATCCTTATGCGAAAGGCTCGACCTTAAATGGCGAAGACTCCGTCGTCGTCGACTTTAAAAAGCTCCAAGTCGATTTCCACCGCGATGCCCTTCCAGTCCTCAATTCGCCCTGCGACGCCATCGTTTATGAAACCCACGTCCGCGATATGACGATCGACCGCCATAGCAACATCGTCCATAAAGGGACCTTCAAGGGGCTTAGCGAAACCGGTCGGACCACCGAAGGGGGCAATCCCGCGGGCTTTGATTACATCGTTTCTTTAGGGATCACCCATTTGCAGCTGCTCCCGATCTATGACTACAAGAGCGTCGATGAGAAAAACCCCGACAGCAAATACAATTGGGGTTACGATCCCGCCCAGTATTTCGTACCGGAAGGAAGCTATGCTTCGGTCCTCGAAGACCCGCTCAGCCGGATCAAGGATCTGAAGGAGCTCGTTTCCGCCCTCCACGAAAAGGGAATCCGGG
>MVZL01000128.1 GCA_002068375.1 Tenericutes bacterium ADurb.BinA155 | reverse complement strand
CATGCCGGCTTTGTTGGCCAGATATCGAATCGCTTCGCCCTGGTCCCCGTGATATCTTACATCGGCGACAAGACGAATCACGTCGGCTTTATATCCACAACGGAAGCATATCGCCCCTTTCTTCTGGTCAATCGCCATATTCGGCCGGCCCTGGTCATCGTGTGAAGGACAACGGGCAAAGTGAGAAGACCCGCTTCGCTTCGGGTCAAGGCCTAATTCTTCGGCAACGTCGATAATATTGATTCGGTCTTTCAAGGTTTGAAGGTCAATCATTCTCATTTCTTTCAAGTAGGGATATAGGGGCGCCCCTTCGCTTGTCCTGGGGCGGGAAGGCGAAGCAATTCCCGCCCCGTTCTAAGTACTATCTAAGTACTATCTAAGGTATTTCGGCTTCGAATTTGAAGTGAAAATTCTTGATTTTTCGGTCATTTCGTATTCAGGTTTTGTCCTTTCCTGGTCATGCCGACGAAATCTTAAAAAACTTTTCGCAGACTGACCCCGTAAATCCCGCAGACTGACCCCGTAAATCCCGCAGACTGACCCCGTAAATATCAGGATTCATCGTCTTCGGTCCCTTCGGGTTCTTCAAGAATCCCGTCTTTCGGTTCGGTAAGATACCAGTCCTTCGACTTGATGAAAGTCACTTCGCCCCGGCCGGAAGAATCAACGGCCTGGATTGAAAAGGATTCGACGACTCTTTCCTTTTCTAACATTTCGAAGGCTTTGATAATCTGGCCCCGCATATAAGACATATGGTCCGGATCCAGTTTCAATTCCCGGACAAGACTGTCAAGGTCTCTTGTCATACTGTTTGCCGCTTGTCGCATGACCCAGACAAGGACCCTGGTCGCCGTTGGATTCCGGCCGAAGGTCTTTCGCAATTCGAATATCTTGAAGGGCATTTTCGTAGAACCGATATTCGGGTCTTCCTTCGTCAATCCCCTGACCAGGTCGGGGTCGATTTGATATTCGATTCCTTCGGGTCTGGGTCCGTTCTTCGCCCGCCATATCGGACGGGCGTCTGGAATAAGGCCCTTCGTGATATTGATATCTTCCCTTTCTTCGTCTGGAAGGAAGTCGGCCGAAGTGACCCCTTCGGGGTAAATCAGTTTATAAGACGTCAAGAAGCGACCGAATAAATGAACCGTTTGCCTTTTTCGTCTTTTCTGACCCGGATACCTGACATTCCAGTCATCCCATCTTTCAAGTTCAATCGAATAAAGAAGGTGAAGGGCTTCTTCGACCATTCTGTATGAATCGCTTGTATGGGTTTCATAGCCGGCCAGGGAAGAAGAAAAGTCACGGGCGAAGCCCAGAACGTCAAGAAGTTCGGTCGGCGTGGTTCTGACCGGGGCGGTCGGATTCTTCGGGTCAAGAAGGGAATATAGGCCGTACGAAGCCCATTCGACGAAGGGGGGAAGCCGGCGGGTCAATCCTGGAAGCGTCAATTGAATCGGGTCTTTGACCTTTGTCAGATACAAAGACGGGGCCCTTTGAAGCCATTGATTATCGACTTGAAAGGTTCCTCGACCTTTCAATCTGTCTTGTAAGGTCAATCGTTTTGCCATGTTATCCCCTTCCCTTCATCAGGACCTTCTTAAGGTCGGCATAATTGAATCCAGATATTCGCTTTGCGACGTCTTCGAAGGTCTCCCCGCCGTCAAGCCAGGTCGGGAATTTTTGGCGGTCCTTTTCATCGTCGACGGCGTATATCATCGCCCCCGCCCATATACGGGCGGATTTTTCATTCGGACCGGTCTTGACCAGGCGAAGACTTGAAGTGTCGACGTTCCAGATATCTTCGGACAATAGGTCAAGCCAGTCATTCAAGACCTTTTCTGTGACTTTCAAGGCTTCTTCGACCCCTTCCAGTCTGTCACGAAGGACCGGGGAAAGGACCGGGATTCCGTCGAATAATTCTTGGGATATCAGGTCATAAGTCATCTTGAAGGTTTCAACGTCGTCGAATACCCCGCCGAATTCACGAATCGCCACTTCCAGGGGCGTATAAAAATCCAATCCCAGGAAGGAAGATATTTCCCGCTTGCCTTTCTCTTTGTATGTGAAGGGGCGGTGACTGACCCTTAATTGATTCATTCGGCGAATTAAGTTTGATATTGTGTCACGTTTATTCCTTGGGTTGTCGGTCGGATAATAGAATTCACGAACGAAATTCCGACCGACCCTTTCCTGGTCAGTCCCCAATTCTTCGGCGATTTTCCGAAGACCCCGAAGTGTCGCATAATACCAGGAATCGCCGGCCGTTTGCGTCGGACCCAAGAAGGGGTCTTTCCCTTCGACTTTTTCGAATTCTCTGACCTTGACCGTCCCCAAGTCAGGGGCGTAGTATCCCATAAGCGGGGAAGCGTCGGTGCAAAGGAAGCGACCCAATTCGGCGAAGTCGACCTTGTCCGAATCAATCAGGTCGGTCCCCCAAGTCTTCTTCCGACATTCCAGATAAAATTCCTTCGCCTTATCGGTTATTCGGTCGGCGTCCAAGTTCCCGTCAATATCGTAGAAGGACTCCAAGATATCAGGCCAGTCCGCTTCGACCCGCTTTTCGTCGCCCCTGTATATTCCTTTGTCATATAGCCATCCTATCCAGATTGACCGAAGGGCGTTCCAGGCGGGGACAAATATATTGGCCGTGTAATCAGGGTCTTCCAGGGCCCATCCCTTAACGGGCGTGAATTCCCAATGATTCACAAAGCCGACACAAAGGCCGCCTTCCAGTTCTCCCGATTTCACCTTATTGATAAGGTCGTCAAGGATTTCATCGGCCATTGTGTCCCATTCACGACCGTTGAATTCCGGGCTTCCCCCGTGTTGCTTCCAGGCTTCAAGACGGGCTTCATCGCCGGCGAAGTGTTTCTTCAAGATACTGTCTTCGCCTTCTGATTCGACCCACTTTCGACGGACTTCTTCGTCTTCGCCGCTGTATTCGACTTCTGGGGTCGATATCTTCTTCAAGAATTCGTCGGGGACTTCAAGGATTTCGTATCCTTGCCGGCGTGTATATTCCCCCGTTAATTCGTTGGCCAGTTCTTCCAGGTCTTCGGGTGAATAACCTTCGTACCATTCGGCGGCTTTGTTGTAATCTTCCCATGACAAGGGGCGGGGAGCGTCTTCGGTGAATTGGCTGACCGTGATTCGGGCAAGTTCGCTGTGTGAATCACGGACCATTAATTGGTCAATCAAGGCCCCTTTACTTATTGCCAGGGTGTAAAGGCGCCATAAGTCAGAATCGGCGATTTGGTTCGCTTTCTTGATAAGGTTCGTCAAGGACAAGAATCCGTTATAAGCGGCGATTGTCTGGGTTCCGTCTTCGCTTTTCTTCGACATGGCCGAATCGACCCGTCTTTGCCATGCGTTATACAATTCGACGACCGGTGGATATTCCGAGACTGGAATTTGAAGGCTTTCGTCTTCGAAGGTCTCATTCGCATATATCAGGAAAAGCCGGCCGGCTTGACGGGCGGTCAGATTTTCAAGACTTGCTTCAAGTTTCTTCTTCATGGTCTTTGAAAGGCGATTTGTCATCGTTTATTCACTCCAATTGCTTCTTCCAGGGCGGCCAGGCGTTCGTCGAAGGCGTCAAGTTCAATCGCCTTCATAATCGCCCCGGCCAGATACCCGACGGCGTTGGCGACCTTCGGGTCAAGTTGGCCCGTCTTAACTTCGTCGATTGTGTCGGCCAGAAGATTGACGATATCCTGGGGGGAAGGGGATTGAAGGACCGTGACGTCCCCGCCAGTT
>MVZL01000127.1 GCA_002068375.1 Tenericutes bacterium ADurb.BinA155 | reverse complement strand
ATTAGCACCGCCGGCAAAGAAGCGAGCGGCACCAGCAACATGAAGCTCATGATGAATGGCGCCTTAACGCTTGGCACCCTCGACGGAGCCAATATCGAAATCGCCGACTACGCGGGCCACGAGAACGAGATCATCTTCGGCCTCAAGGCTGATGAGGTTCAAAAGCTCGCCGATTCCGGCACCTATAGCCCTTGGGACGTCTACAACAAAGATCCGCGCGTGAAGAACGTGATGGATAGCTTATTTAGCGGCCCGTGGTGCGGGGGTGACGAGAACCGTTTCCGCATGATCTTCGATGAGATCATGAACCGGAACGATCAATACTACGTCCTCGCGGATTTCGATAGCTATTGCCAGGCTTGCGAAGCCGCGGATGCCTACTATGAAGATAAGGCGCGCTGGGCTAAAGCGGCGCTCCTTAATATCGCCTCGTCCGGTTACTTCACCAGCGATCGCACGATCGAAGAATATAACCGCGACATCTGGCACTTAAAGAAGCTCACGGTCAATCCCGATGAATGAGGAAAAGATCGTCCTCGATGAGCTTTATCCCCTCCAAAAGGGACTCGACGAGGAAATTGAACGGAATCATGGGGTGAGCTATGACTCGACCCATGATCGCCGCTTACTTGCGCTTCTCGTGGAACTCGGCGAATTCGCCAATGAAACCCGCTGCTTCAAGTTTTGGAGTCTGAAACCGCCGTCCGAAAAAGCGGTGATCCTCGATGAATACGCGGACGGGATGCACTTTTTCCTGAGCTTAGGGATCCCCTTAGGGGTCGAAAGCTTTTCCCATACCTTCAAGGTCTACGAGAAGGACTTAACGAAAGCGATCATCCTGACCTATAAGAAAGTGGGGGCCCTCCACGATCACTACGACCCCGAGCATTACGCGGTCGCCTTTGGAAGCTATCTGAACCTCTTACCGCTTCTTGGCTACGAAGGAAGCGATGCGATCGCGGCCTATAAGAAGAAGCTCCAAGTGAACCATGTCCGGCAGGAGACCCATTATTAATGAGCAAAAAGGGGATCTTCTATGGACTATCGCTCTTACTTCCCCTCGCTTATTTAGGAAGTAATTTCGCCCCGGTCTATTCGATTGCCATCAGCAATGGCAGCACCACGACCTATAGTCTTGGCAATATCATCGCTTACTGCTCCCACGGGAACGTCTGGGCTTTGGTCGGCCTCAGCCTTGGGGCTTCCTTTATCCTGGTTAGCCTCGTCTTTTTGCTCCTTTCCCTTAAGCACCTTAAGGACATCAAGAGCGATAAAGTCGACCGTTATTACGTCTATGGCGAGTTCTTCTTGGCTCTTTCGGGCGTGATCCTCACCATCAGCGATATCGGGGCCAAAAGCTATATCGCGATGGCGATTAGCCTTTGCTTTGTCCTTTTGCCCTTCCTCTTCATCTTCATCCATTACAAGTTTTTGACCGATTATTGAGGGAGGTTATAATGGCCTTATGAATAATAGCGATAACGTTCTCTTCCTTCTCACCCCCAAAAAGGATGTCGAATACCTCTATGGGGATTTCTCGATCCGCCAGGCCTTAGAAAAGATGGAATTCCATCGTTACACCATGATCCCGGTGATCGATAAAGCGACCGGGACGTATCTCTATTCTTTGCGGGAAGGCGATATCCTTTGGTATTTGAAGGACCATCATGTTCCTTGGGGCGCGACGGAACGGGAACCGATCGCCCAAATCGGGGTCTCCCGGAAGATTCAGGCGGTCTCTATCTCCGCGACCTTAGAAGACTTAGCCCCGCTCATCATCATGCAGAACTATGTCCCCATCACCGATGATCATGGGGTCTTCATTGGGATCGTGACCCGGAAAGCGGTCATGAATGCCTACCTTAAAAAAGACTAACCTATTCGCTAAAAGTGGCGAAATTGTCCAAAAAGGCTAATATATTAGCCCTATGAATAACTCTTTTTCTGATCTTTCAGCGTTCACTTCTTTACCAACGCCCGTCAGCGTGTCCACTTCGATGGCTATGGCGGAAAAAAGGCGGCGGAAGGCCCTCCATTTGACTCAAAAAGCCTTGGCCGAAAAAACCTTGGTATCGCTTGGATCCTTAAAACGTTTTGAGCAGCAGGGAGAAATCAGCTTATCTTCGCTCCTCCGCATCGCCTTTGTTTTGGATTGCCTTTCCGATTTCGCCGCGGTTTTTTCAAAGCCGGTTTATCGAAACATCGACGACGTTTTGAAGGCGAAATCTCGTTAATTCGAACAAAGGTCGTCTCTTATCAAGGAGCTCTCGGGAGAAGCATCGGTTTAACCGGTCCGACTTTGCCACGAAAAAAGGATCTTTTTTGTCGTTTTGGCGCAATCGGATCGCTCCTATTTGCTCGAGGACCGGTGGGTTAAGACGATCGTCGCCATCCTTGGACTATCCGGGAGGTAATAAGGCGTCCAACGGTAAATCCCTAAGTCTTTATTGGTCACGGCTTCCGGATAAGTGAGGTGGTAGTTATTATCTTCGATTAAGCCCCGGCCTTCGGCCCCATAGATATCGTAAGTGCCCCAGCGTTCATTGCCAGCGCTCTTGTTATTGGCGTAGCCTCTTAAGGCGAAGCGGAAGCGGTCAGGGGTCCGCGAAGCATCCGCCCCGACTTGGCCATTTAGGGACATCGCGGGAGCGGCGAGTTTCCGATAGGGGGCGTAGTAGTCGGAACCATAGTAGAGATTAAGCACCTTGAGGGCGTCCGCGGCCCGGCCGTTGGTGATGGAGCCATCGGTGAATTGACTCCGGAAGAAGCGGTCTCTTAAGCCTAAGGGCGTCATCCCATGATCGGAAGCGTTCGTGGGAATGACCATCCCGGTATTGCCGAGGGTGTAAGCGGTGAGGACTTCGAACGCGACCTGCTTATGAAGGGGATAGCAGAAGCAAGAATAGACCGCGGCCTTCAGGTTCGAAGTGTAATAGCCATCGTTCCTTAGTTCGAGCCGGATCCCGTTATTGAAGTTATCGAGGTAGGGCTTGAGCGTATCGGAAGCATCGTTATAGTTTTGGCCTAAACCGGAGGAGAGGGCCCGGGCATAAGCGGCGAGGCAAAGACTATCGAGTTCGGTCCCGGATAGCGTCGATCGGTTCCGGATATCGGAATAGACGATTCCCCGCTGAATCGCGGCGGCGAGATTGAAGGATTTGATCAGCTGGAGCATCACGCTATAGCGGTATTGGGCGATCTTACCGCCATGCTCGGCGTAGAAGTAGGTATCGTGAGCGAAGCAGTTATCGAGCGCGTGGAAAGGATTGTATTCGCTATAAGGATCCTCCATCTCCTTCACGATCGCGGTCATGAACTGATTGACCTGGATGATGTAATCGTCGGCTTCGCTCCGGTGCTGCTCCGAGAAATAGATCAGGGCGGGCAGGCATTCAGTGATATCGTCCGCTTCGGTCGGGAGATGGTTATTGATCGCGGCGTAGGCATCCATGAGGTCGACGTTGATCTTCTTGGTTTCGACGTCCTCGAGATTGCTCATTTTGGTCGAGAAATCGTGGACGATCGACTTGTTGTCGCGGTCGGAGATCGCGTTATTGACGTCGGCGATCTGGGAGCTGAGGCAAGAAATGCCGGCGAGGATGGCCCGGAAGCCATCGCGCTGCGCTTCATCGACGCTGGTGGTCTTCGAAATGCCCAAGAGCTTGCAGACAAGGGCTCCGGCTTCAAAGAGCTTTCCAAGCGCGAGCATCCCTTCGCCTGCGGCCGCGAGTTTCTTATCGGCCTTTCCGACTTCAAAGACC
>MVZL01000126.1 GCA_002068375.1 Tenericutes bacterium ADurb.BinA155 | reverse complement strand
GGGACGACGAAGGAGGAGGCTTCGGCGGGATCGCGGCCATAGACGTTCGGATCCATGAAGACCACGAAGTTCGTCTTGATCTCTTGATAGAACTCTTTGTAAAAGCCGGCTTTCAATAAACCCAGCATGTACTTATAGGACATGTGGAGGAAGTTGCATTCCCGTTCGAGCCAGCCTTTGGTGAAGGCGTGGACCCGCCCGATTTCAAAGGGGGCGTCGTCCAAAGAAGCGCAGGTCTTGTAGAAGTGGAGCTGGTGATCATAAAGATCGCTGGCCTTGATCGCTTCATAGTCCTTTAACGACATGACGGATTGGCCGAGCTTCATCGCCCGAGCCGAGGCTTCCAGGAAGGGCGGGATCGTCCGTAATTGGAACGAGGTGGCCTTCACGGTCGGATAGCCTAAGAAGTTGATGTGTTCGGTCTTTTCGTAAGAAGCGACATCATAGATGAGATAGGACGGGATGATGCCGTTCCCGATCTCCCGGGCTTTCTTTAAGCCAGCGCTGAGAACCACTTGGAACTCTCCTAATAAGGGCAAGATGTCCTTTAAGGGGATCTCGGTGTAGACGCCCGAGGCGTGTTCTTTGTCGGTGAGCCTTAAGGCTTCGCGCAAAGCGGTGGCCTTGTCCCAATATTGGAACGAGGTCAGTTTGCCCGCCTTGAGGGCGGCCAAATCTTCCTTTAAGCCAAAGAAGAGATCGGCTTGTTCTTTTAAGAAGCGGATCTTCCGCTCCCCATAGGGGGCGAGGTGGATCTTTGCATAGTTCACTAAGCGGAGAAGTTCGACCGTCTCCGATAAGCCAGAGGAGAAGAGGCCGGGCAAACCATTCATCGCATCGTTCCAGCCGGGTTTCTCGCATTCCATCTCGATGCCGATTTGCTGCGAATCGAGAGTCGAGAACTTCACGAGGATCAAGTTGATGATCTTGCCGGCGAGATTGGTTTCGACTTTGTGGCCATTCGGATCGACCAGCCACGCGGTTTTGCTTAAATCGAATCCCCGGGACTCGCAATCTTTCTTCAAGGCCTTCAAATCGATCGCGCCATATTGGCGGATCTTGCCATCGGGGAGCAGGCAATACTTCTCGTTCCGGGGGTTGACGTACACCGGCGAATAGAAATAGCCGTATTTCGGGCCGAAGAAGAGTTCTTTCTCTTGATCGGGGTAGATCGCGGAATAGTTTTCGAGCAAGTCGACGTTATAAGTCCAGTGATCGACCCAATAGCCTTCGGCGAAGTTGGCTTCGATCTCCTGATGGCATACTCCGAGGATTTTAGCGAATAAGGCATCGACGTCTTCGCTACTTAAGCCACACTCATCCTTGATGTAGGTGTACATCGCGGAAGGCTCAAAGACGTTGATGAGGGAACGGACATAGTCCCGGTTCTCCGGCTTTAAGGCCTCTAAGAAAGTGAGGTCGGCGTTCTCATTAAGATGGAACGCTTCCGGCTTCACGTTGAGCGGGTTCTGACCATCGACTTGGATCAGGTTGAAGAAGAGCTTGACGTTATAGTCTTTCACGAACGGATGGAAATAAAGGTCGCTCCGCCGGTTCTGGTTAACGTCGCGGAAGTTGCCCGGTCCGGACGAATAATAGCGCGAGGGGATTTGGAAGGAGTTGTAGTCCCGTTCCATATCGCCATGCTTGCGGCCATAGACGTAATAGACTTCACCGCCATCGGCGTTATTAAGAAGAGTCGGGAAACCCCCGCGGAGGTTGTTGTCGAGATAGCTTTGCTTCACGTATTTGTCGAAGAGCGGATTTCCGGTCTTCACCGTTGCCGGCGCGACCAAACGTTCGAGGAGATCGGCGGTGCTTTGAATCATCGCGTTCACCGAAGCGAGGTTAATTTCACTCATGGCTTCGCGGTAACGTTTTTCATCGGGGAAGGAACCATAGATTTCGCAAACGGTATAGCTTTCGCCCGGAGCGAGTTTCTTCTCAAAACTTGTGAAGGCGCAGGGGAGTTTGTTCTCGGTTTGCTGATCGGCTTTAAGGAACGCGGCGTAATCTTGATCCTCAAAGGGTTTTGCGCTCAATAAACTCGAATCCTCGCCAAAGACGTTATACGGATCGACGATGCAGTTTAACTTCTCGCCATTTTGATCGACCGCGACGAAACCATTGCCATCGACTGCTTCCTTCACGACCGAATTATCGCCGGTCGAGGTTTTGAATTTGACGAAGGGGGTTTTCTCTTTGAGCCCCGAGACCACGCAATAGGCCGCCATCAAAGACACGAGTTCTTTGTAGCAGATGTTGCTGAGGCCCAGCGGGAAAAAGATCGGCAAGCCATCGACGACGGTGAAGACGGCTTCCTTCTTGCTGGTGTTGGTGTAGATGACTTTGCGGATGAGCGCGGGGTAGCTGCGGTGGCTGACCGAGCTATAAAGGATTTCGACTTGGTAGCCTTTCCCGGATTCTTTGATGCTGAAATCGGCCATGCCGATGTTCATCTGCTGTGAGACTTCATCAGAGTTAAAGAACGGGGTCACGAGTTTGCCGTCGATTTTTAAGAAGGTGCGGAAACTCTTGATCTTGATGTTCTGATAAGCGAGGTTTGCCGAGTCAAAGGGCGTGATCGGGGTATCCCGTGAAGTCACGCCGAATCCGCCCATGCATTCCCCGACATTGGCGTAGAAAGCCCATAAGGGTTTTCCGTCGGTGCCGGCGACCGCGGGCAAGAACGAAGCAAACGTTTTCGCTTTTTGGAAATCGTCGATGATGAAGCGGTTTCCGTTTTGGGTATATTTAACCATGATGATGTCTTCCTTAAATAAGGAGGCCGGGGGCCAATGTGAGGCCCCCGAACCTTGAAACTTCAACGGATGAGGAACAAATTAGGCAACGTAAGCGTATTGGCTGATGAGAGACGGCAGTTTGCCATCCACGATCGACCAAATCGAATTATCGAAGGCGCTGTAGTAGGCGGCATTGGTCATATCGGAAGCGGCGAGGAGCTGGTCGTTCGTTAATGCGCCCATATCGCTCTCGCCCGAGGTCGACTTATTGGCCGCGAGGTGGGTCTGCCCGAAGAAGATGTCACGGGCGGTGCCATCCATCGGGGTGATTTGGAACTTCTGAGCGACCGAATCTTTGACGGTGCCCCAGCATTTGCCAACGAAGGCATACTGGCCATCGCTATTCGAATGGTTACTATCGCTCGTCTTCGTGGTGCCATCGGCTTTCACCTTGTCGACGCCGCATTGCTTCCACCACGGATTGTCATTGGTGGCGGGAGTGCCGTGGTCCCAACCGTTTCCGGTCTTGCCTTTGTACTCGTCATTCCAGTCGAGGTAGATCCCGGCTTTTTCAACGGTGACACCATTGAAGGTGCCGCCCGCAGTCGCGCCAAGAACTTGGCTGGTGCATTGGCAGATCACGTTGCTGACGTTGCCCGTGCCGGCCACAATGCCGAACGCGCCGCCCATATTGCAGTCATCATCGTAGAAGTGGGTGCCCATTTCGACCGAGCACGAGGAATCGATGTAGCAGTTTTCGACGCTGCCCATGCAGTTGCCCGCGATGACGCCGCAGATGGTGCGGCCGCGAACCTTGATGTTCGAGAAGTTGACGTTACGGACGACGCCCGACGATCCAATGGTCTGGAAGAGTCCGACGTTATCGCCGTTCACGTGGCCTTCATGAGTGAACTTGTAGGTCCCGGTATTGCTATAGACGTTGTAGTTCGAGGCGGTGGTGTCCGACCAATACACTTTCGCGTTCTTGATCGTGTGGCCATTGCCTTCAAGGATACCATGGAAGTAGGCGTTCTTGGTCGAAGTTTCGGTGATGTACCAGCCTAACGG
>MVZL01000125.1 GCA_002068375.1 Tenericutes bacterium ADurb.BinA155 | reverse complement strand
GGACCATGGGGGATTCGAACCCCCGATCTTCTCCGTGACAGGGAGACATGTTAGACCGCTACACCAATGGTCCGTAGCGGGAATTAATATACCACAAGGCCTAAAGAGAGGGAACAACAAACGCGAAAAAGAAAAAGCGGGATTTCTTTTCTTAAAAGAAAAGCCCGCGCGTAGGCGCGAGCAGACGAAACGATAAGGAAGGGGATTACTTGACCCCGGCGAATTTCTTGAGGGCGGGTTCCGGGATATAGCCGACTTGCTTCCGCACGGCTTTGCCGCCTTCGAAATAGAGCAGGGTCGGAATCGAATAGACGTCGAATAAGGACGCGACGTCCGGATTCTGGTCGACGTCGATTTTGAGGACCTTGAGGTTCGGGTTATCTTGAGCGAGCTTCTCCACTAAGGGCGAAAGCATCGAGCAGGGGCCGCACCACGTAGCGAAGAAATCAACGAGGACGTTGCCTGCTTTGACCTCCTTTTCAAATTCGTCTTTGGATGAAATGTGGATGAGCATGGGTTTATCCCTCCTAAATCAATGACCCAATATTAGCCGAAATACGAAAAAGATAATAGCAAGATGCACCGGGAAGTAAGAATAGGTGATGATCCGGAAGGCCTTGCTATCGGGCCCGCGCTTCCCGTTATAGAGATAGAGGAAGATCATCGCGAGGAGCCCATAGGAGCCGAAGGCGTAGTCGTTATAGGTATCCAGGTGGATGTTCGCGTAGTGGAGCCCCCAGAAGAGGAGGGTAAATAAGAAGAGGAAGGCCATTTCAACCAAGTTCACCAAGCCCCGGTAGGATTTGGAATCGAGGAAGGACGTGTATTGGCTTTCGGCGTCTTCGCCTAAGGGCGCCAGGCTCTTTTTGGCGAGGAAAGAAGCGATCTTGTAGCTGAAATAGAACCCCAAGGTTACGAGGAGGCCATAGACGTTATAGCCCGCCCGGAGATAGCGGGGGAACCATAAGATGGTGATGAGGCCATTAAAGTTCTCATAGAGCCCGACGCCATAGGAGAGGCCGATATAGGCTAAAGGCAGCAAAGCGAAGAGCTTTTTCCAGCCCTTCCGGCTGATCGCGTAGACGAAAAGGCCGTCCATTAAGAGATCGGTCAAAGGGTCCGGCTCAAAGGTCGCGTTCAGGAATTGGGTCAATAAAATCTCGCCGACCAAGCTCACGGCCCAGACTAAGGAAATCCGGAAGAGGTAACGAATTGGATTTTTGGTTTTGTTCATCCCTTCCGCCAGCATGAAAGCGAACAAAGGGAAGGCAATCCGCCCCAGTGCGCGGAAGACCCAACCGGTGGTGTATTGGGCCGAGTCGGTCGCCGGGAAATAACTGATCAAAAATAAGCCGATGTGGTCGAGGGTCATGAAGAGAATCGCCAAAAGCTTCAGACCGAATTCATTGAGGATTTGAGCGCGTTCTTTCATTGTTTCCTTATTTTTGGTAGATGGAGTAAATCATGACCAAGACCGAAATGAGGTTATTGGTGATATGGGCTAAAGTCGAAGCCCCGAACCCGCAGAAGTCATAGAGGAGAGCAAAGCCGACCCCGGCGAAGATGTAGGAAGGGATCTGGATCAGCTCATTGTAGATGCCGTCGGTCCCAATCTTGGTCCAACCGAAATGGATCAAGCCGAATACGATCGGGGCGATGATGTAGGCGGCATAGACATTCCAACGTTTCAAGAACCCAAATAAGCCGACCCGGTAGGTGATTTCCTCCGCGATCGGCGCCATAAAGCAAAGCAAAAAGACGCAGAGGACCGGGCTCGTTTTGATCATGGAGTTGAGGGCGGTTTGGTTGGCGTTCGCCGTGGTGCCAGGCCAGAAGGCTTGGGCGATCACACCCCAGAGGATTGAGCTTAAAAGCAGAGCGACCCCGCCCGCCGCGCCAAAAGCATAAGTGAGGCCGTTTTTGAAGGGCTTCAAAAGTTCTTTCCGACTGCTCCATTGGGTCGCGATCAAACCGGCCAAAACCAGGGTGTAGCAAGCCGCATTTAATCCTAAGGACGGCCAGGGTTCTTCTAACCAAGCCGTTGCTTCGGTCGGGGTCACCCCGGTATTGAGGGAGCGGTAAATCGCTAACATGATGATCTCAACGATGAGCCCGGCGACTTGAAAGCCCGCCCAACCGATCAAAAAGCTCGCGAGTTGCTTGACCCAGCCGCAGTGGACGTGATGCTTGAAAGCTTTGGCCTCTTCAAAATAAGGGCCTTGCTCCCCGCAATGGGGACAAACCATCAGGGTCGGATCCATCGCTTCGCCGCAATGGCCACAGTAAACTTTCTTAAAAAAGTGTTTCATCGTTGCCACGGACACTATACCATTTCCCGCGGGCGTGTATAGCGCGTAATTCACCCATATGGGCGCCTTGCGCTCGCGCGTAAATTTGTCCATAATTATTCGTAAGTGAGAAATATCTTCCATGGACGTTGACCAAATCGTCAATATTGTCTCGATCTGTTGTTGGGTCGCTTTTGGCGCGGTCATCGCCGTCTTGGTCCTTTCGTTCGTTCGCGGACTCTTCCGCGGCTGGAAATACGGAACTTATCGCTTGATCGCTTTCGCCGTCCTCATCACGATCGCGCTTGTCACTTTGCGTCCAATGGCCAATTTCTTAGGCGGCCTCAATTTCGAGAACCTCGGCGTTCAGTTCTCCTTTACCGCCAATAACACGGCGATCAATGTTAAACTCACTACCCTCTACGAAACCGGCAAGAACCTGATCACCGATTTGATGAAAGCCTACGGGGCCGCCGGCAGCGAGGAGTCTTTAGCGAAATACGCCTTAGCGATGTCGCAATCGTTAATGATGCTGATCTTGCTCTTCGTCGATGGCTTGCTTTTAGGGACTTTAGGCCAGCTCTTCGTCCTCTTACTTTGGCACATCGCCTTCAAACACATCATCCCAGTCGAGCAGCGCAAGATCAAAAAGCTCCGTTGGGTCTCGATGCTCGAAGACGGCGTGATCGGCATCGTCGTCTTCGCGATGATGCTTTTCCCGTTCACCGCGATCGTCAATTCGCTCAATAGCCACTATGACCGCAAGGCCAACGTGAATAACGATGAAGCCGTCAGCACCTTCACCACCGTGATCGATACCTATAACGATTCGATTTTCTCCAAGGTTTTCTTCAACTGGACCAAAGGCGATGGCTCCGACACCTACGATACCCAGCTCGTGAACTTCTTAGCCCAAGGCGATTATGAAGGGGCGAAAGCCGATGTGGTGGCGACGGTCGGCAGTTTGACCGATATCGCCAATATCGCGATCAAAACCGGCGTCATTTCCAAGGATGGGATCCAAGCGATCAATGTCGGAGACCTCGATACGTTTGAAAGATTCCTTCGTCTTTGCGCCGGACGGACAGGTCAGATTCTGGATATGAGTTCGCTTGCCAATGACGTGGGCATCTCCGTACCGTCCGTGAAGCGCTGGCTCTCGCTCCTGGTCGCAAGCTACACTGTTTTCCTGTTGAATCCGCACCAGAAGAATTTCAACAAGCGCCTCATCAAAAGTCCAAAGCTGTATTTTTATGATACGGGTCTGGTGTGCTACCTTCTCGGCATCAAGTCTCCGGACGAGTTGGAATTCCACAGCATGCGCGGGAACATTTTTGAAACCCATGTCATTTCGGAACTCTTTAAAACCGCTCTGAACGCCGGACGGGAATCCTCCCTCTACTTCTGGAGGGATTCGCTTGGACACGAGGTCGATGTCATTCTTGAAGACGCGGAAAAACTTTTTCCGATTGAAATCAAATCGGCCCAGACTATTTCCGGCAGCATGTTTGACGGTTTGGCATATTGGTCTTCCCTGAATAAAACCAGCGACGCCATGCTGATTTACG
>MVZL01000124.1 GCA_002068375.1 Tenericutes bacterium ADurb.BinA155 | reverse complement strand
GAGCCACTTGGCTTTCGCTTCGTCATTCTGGGTCTGATTTTGCATGGGCTTTTCCTCCGCCCGTCACTATAGTATGGGTCTTCTTTAAAACCAAACAATTTTTAGTGGAATGTTGATTCTTCCATTTCTTTTTGCACATTCCTTAATGCGAGTCTATCCTAGGAGGGCGATGTTCCCCGATAAAATCAAAGATCTCCGAAAAGAAAAAGGACTGAGCCAAGGCGATGTCGCCCGAGCGCTTTTCGTGACGCAGCAAGCCGTTTCCAAATGGGAAAGCGGCAAAGGTTACCCTGATTTACCAACGCTGCAGGCTTTAGCGAAACTCTATGGAGTCAAAGTTGATGACCTCGTTGGTGTTGAAGAATACGAACAGGCTAAGAAGACCAAATCGATTCGGGTTTCCCCTCTCTTCGCGATCGTCCTCGTTTTCTTAGTTTTGAGCGCGGCTCTCGCCGCCTTCGTGAGCGGGTCTTTGCTCGACTGGTTTCACAATATCTTTTCTGAGAATGGAAGTGGAAAAGCGATCGGAATCGCGACCGTGGTGGTCTTCTTCCTCAGCTGTCTAGCCTTAGTTCTCTTCATCTTGCTCAGCCAATCCCGAAAGCTTCGGATCGTCCGTTTCGCCGAATATGATGGTCTCTTGTTTTTCCTCTACTTCATCGTTGTCTTCATTGTGAGCCGGCTCCTCGGCTCGACTGCGAAAAGCGATTGGCTCTATCTCCTGATTGGTTTATGTGCCTTCTGGTTTAGCTCGCTCTTCTTTTACTACGAGCGCGGCTCCCTCATGGCCCAACGGAAAGCGGGACTCTCTGGGATTGCTCTTACCCGGTTCGAAGAGAAACTATTGGCCGGTGGGGCCAAGGCCAATCGGTGGCTCCTTATCGTTTTCTTAATCGTTCAAGTTCTTGTTCTTATCCCGCTCATCCTGTTCTTATTTTTAGGATAACCCTATCCAAACGGGCCTCTTTTTCATTACAACGATGGGTTGTTAGTTTTTTCTTTGCTCCTTCCTTAAAGTGGTGGTGCCCAAGAAAAGAGGTTCCTTATGAAAAAACAAACTTGGCTCCTTCATCTACGCGCAGCGATTATTCTTTTTGGTCTAGTCGGATTAACGATTTGCGTCCTTTGGTATCCCTACGAAACGGGGTTTCTGACTTTTGGTCAATCCTCTGGTCTCAGCTCGTCCGAACTCCTTTCTAACGGGCTGAGACTCGGGTTTGATGAGCTCTTTTCTTTTCCTTGCTTCTTCGTGCTTTATTGGGGCTTCCGCGTGACTCAAGAATGGGACCGGGCCCCTTTATTAAGCCAGCAAGCCTCCCGCTGGATCAAAGAAGCGGGGCTGATCCTTCTCATCGATTCCTTCGCCTCGACGATTACCCACGGAATCTTTTTAGGCTTAACCGGCTTCATGGCCGAAGGTTTCTATCTCTTCCTTTCGTTCTTCGGAGTTCTCTTGGCGCTTCTATTCTTAGCTTTATCCCACTATGTGAGTTTAGCTTCCGCCAAAATGCTTGATCAGGAGTTTTAAGATGAATAAAAGAACGCTTACAGCTTTCATTTTTGAAGAAATCTTGGTCTTGTTTGCGAGCATCAGTGTCTTAACTTCGATGGGCAGTCTTGCATTCCAGCAAAGCCTTTACGCGAATGGAAGGACTCATCCTGGCCTCTATTTCTTCATGATGGGAATGGCGTTGCTCTGTTTCTTTGGAGCGGGCATCATCGCGGCCCTGAGCTTTGGAAAGCATTACTTCGATAAAAGTTTTCTCTACTATGCCGCTTGGTATCTTTTGCTCATGTGCATCGGTTTCAATTTCACGACCTTCGCGACTTACGAAGAACTGCTTCTTAGCGGCGAGGCCCTGGCTTGGCTCGCCTTCATTGGGGAGCTTATTCCTTTCTTCTTTGTACCGTTGATCTTACTGCTCAGCATCATCGGCGATCACGATCCGACAAGAGAGCCCCGGATTGTCGCCTTCAGTTTTGTCATTGCTTTAGGAGTGGGGGTCTTAGCGATCTTAACGCTTCGAGTCGGCCTCTGGGCTTTAGGGGGAAGTATTGACGGAAGAAATCCTTTAGAAGTCAGCAACCTCTTCATCTTCTCGGTCGTCCTCGCCGGGATTCTCACCGGATGCTTTATGGAATCCGCGGTTCTTGACGAGATAAGAACTCAAGGTGAAGAAACCCTCGCCCTTCCGCCGACTGAAAAAGAGTCGCGGGACTAAAAGAGGGCGGTTTTAAGTTCTGCACCAAGAAATCTCTCGTCAGAATTTTTTTGTATCAACTGGAAGTTGTTCAAATCTTTCGATGAAGTTCTTCTATACAAACATGTGACATTATCGTAAGATTTAGGGCCGTTCAACTGGGAGTTGAGTGACGCTCAAGAAACGGTGTGTTGCTTCAAACGACCCTCGGGCCAACAATGCAAGCGGTCCAAGGAGGAATATTCAAATGGACAAAGTTAAGATGGGTCAGTTCCTGGCCAAATTAAGAACGGAAAGAAATCTGAGACAGCAGGATGAGGCAGAGATCTTTCAAATCTCGCCCCAGGCGATTTCAAAGTGGGAAAGCGGGGATTCGGTTCCGGATATCGGGACGCTCGAAAAGCTTTCGGATTTCTACAAAGTCGGAATCGATGAAATCATCAATGGCGAAGTGAAGAACCCGAATCAGAACGTTGCGACGGTGGTGGTGGCGAAAAACCCAACGATGGAAGATCGTGGAATCGGAAAACCCTATTACGGGGCCTTTATTTTCTGCATGAGCGCCTTATTGCTGGGCTTGATCCTTTCGTTCTTGCCTTTCTTTAATATCTATGTGGCCCAAAGCGGAGGCAATTACATTTACGCCAGTTTCAACTTCTATCAGGTCTTGTTTAACGTCAGCGGCTGGCCATCCATCTTGACTTGGCTGATGGTTTTGCTTTTCATTCCGTCGGCTTGCATGAGCATTGGCTTATGGCTGGACCCCAATCATCGCCGAGTTTTCTGGGGGTGGGGTTTCGGCTTAGGCTTAGCCAATATGGTGATGAGCGTTGGTACTTGCATTGTTTTCTTCTCTGCAATGAGTACCTACTACTCCAATGTGTCGCCCAGTATTCTTTCGGTCGGAACGATCGTGCTAACTCTCTTCGCTATTGCCTATTTCGTTCTCTACTGCACCTTGCCGATCACGCGGAAACGGACTTTCTGCCCGGCTAAATAATCGGCTCTCATGCTTCGAGGCCTCGCTTCTTTACTCCACATCGAAGCGGGGCCTTTTTCTCTTTTTAAGCCAAGATTAGACGAGAAAGATTTCAGATTTCAAACGGGCCAAAAGAACAGGCCTCATCGAGGGATGTAAAGAACAATTACCATTTTTAAGTCGTTTCGTTGCTTGTCCTAAGAAGCCGAGATGGCAATAATGGAATCGCAAATCGGAGAAATGTTATGGGATTAGGATCGAAGATTTCAAGCAAACGTAAGGCTTTGGGACTGACCCAAGAAGAGTTAGCGGATCAACTTCATGTGACCCGGCAAACCCTTAGCAAATGGGAAGGCAATATTTCAAAGCCCGACATCGATAGCCTAACCGCCATGTCGAAAATCTTTGGCTGCTCCATCAATGAACTTCTCGAGGACGATCTTCCAGCTGAAAAAGTCGATAACCCTAGCCAAACCCCCTCCAAATTGCCTCATGTTTTTGGGATTCTTTCCATTATTTTGGGCGCACTTGGGCTCTTACCAGGCCTCATCTTCGCGATCATCGGAAAGAAGCAAGCCCAGAATCCGAAAGACAAAGCCCTCAACAAAGTGGGCTTAGGAATTTCAATCGGCGGCCTTGTCGTTTGGATGGTTGCCGGTTCGATCGGCGGATATTATCTTGGCCAATATTTGGCGAAGAACAATCC
>MVZL01000123.1 GCA_002068375.1 Tenericutes bacterium ADurb.BinA155 | reverse complement strand
GCCGGGATTCATATTGGCGGTTATGGAAAAGATTTAGGCGATGGTTCCTACCGGATCGCCGATTTGCTCGAAGATCTATTAAAAGCCTGTCCCGCCTTGTTCCGCCTTCGGATCTCCTCGATCGAAGAAAGCGAAATCGATGAGAAGTTCCTTCAATTGCTAAAGAATCACCCAAATGTGGTGGACCATCTTCATATTCCGCTCCAGTCCGGGAGTTCCTCGGTGTTAAAACGGATGCGCCGCAAATACGATACCGCGGCCTTCCTAGCGAAACTCCAGGCGATTCGGGCCGTCCGCCCCAATATTGCCATTACGACCGATATCATCGCCGGTTTCCCCGAAGAAACGCCCGAAGAATGGGCGGAAACCATGGCTTTTGCCCAAAGCGCCAATTTCGCCGAAATCCACGTTTTCCCATTCTCCAGTCGTCCCGGGACTTACGCGGCTAGCCTGCCCGATACCGACCCGAAAATCAAAAAAGAACGGGTCCATGAATTGCTTGGTCTCTCGAAGACGATGCGCTTAGCTTACGAAAAACGCTTTTATGGCCAAGGCCTCGACGTCCTTTATGAGAGCTACGATCCTGAAGCCCATTTAGCCTATGGCCATACCTCAAACTACCTTCTTGTCGCGACTCCATCGGATCATCCGCGCCATGGCGAGATCGAAAAAGTCGTTTATGGGCCAAAGACGGCTGCTGATTAATTCGACTCTTTTTAGGACATTGTCTAAACTTTCGTTGACACAGGGGCCTAAACCCCTATAATTAGGCAGTCCCGAAAGGAGAATATTACCCATGGCAGTTCCGTTCAGACGCACGAGCAAAACCGCGAAAAGATTACGTCGCACTCACTTTAAACTTGAGGTGACCGGCTTAGTCGCTTGCCCTCATTGTGGCGCGATGATCAAAGCCCATCACGTTTGCCCTAAGTGCGGATATTATGCTGGCAAAGAAGTCCTTCATGTTGAAAAGCAGAAGGGCGCTCCGACCGCATCCAAAACCGAAAAGAAGTAATTCGTAAAGAAGGAGCCTGCGGGCTCTTTTTTTGTCCCAAAGATTCGCTTAAAATAGAACCAACGAAAGAGGTACCTATGGAGTACAACAAATTCATTGATCATACTTTGCTGAAACCCGACGCGACGATCGAAGGCATCACCAAACTGTGCCAAGAAGCCCGTCAATACGACTTTATGTCGGTCTGCGTGAACCCGTTCTTTGTCCCCGTCGCGAAGAAGCTTTTAGCCGGCAGCACCGTCAAAGTCTGCACGGTCATTGGCTTCCCGTTAGGGGCCAATACCCCCGCCGTCAAAGTCTTCGAAGCTAAAAAAGCGGTGGAAGATGGCGCCGAGGAAGTCGATATGGTTCAGAACATTTCGATGGCGAAAGAGCATGATTACGACTTTATTCGGAACGAAGTTGCCCAGGTGAAAAAAGCCGTTGGCGATTCGATCACGCTCAAAGTCATTCTCGAAACCTGCTTATTAAGCGATGACGAAATCACCGCTTGCAGCAAGGCTTGCGTGGAAGCGGGGGCCAATTTCGTCAAGACCTCGACCGGATTCTCCAAAGCCGGCGCGACCGTTCATGCGGTCCAGCTGATGCGGGCGGCGGTCGGAGATCGCTGCGGCGTCAAAGCCTCGGGTGGCATCCACACGAAAGAAGAAATGCTCGCCTTGATCGCAGCCGGGGCCAACCGGATCGGTGCCTCCGCCGGCGTCGCGATCATGAACGAGAAGTAATTCCGCTCCTTTTTGACCGATTTCATTCGTTTTTCGTTGCGTTTCTATCTCTAAAGAGATACGATAATCCCGCTATTTCAGGAAGGTGGTGAATCCCATGTCCGTAAAAACCGTCTTACACGAAGGTGAAACCCTCGATGACGCCTTACGTCGCTTCAAGAGAAGCGTCAATAAGTCTGGCATCTTGATGGAATCCCGTAAGCGCGAAGCCTACCTGAAAAAAGGTCTGAAGCGCAAGATGAAGTCTGAACTCGCCCGCCGTAAAAAGTGGTGAGTCGAAAGTAGAACGAAAAACCCTCGACCAAATCGAGGGTTTTTATTTTTCTGTCGTTTTCTTGGGCCAAACGCCAAATTGAAGGCTATTTATAAGTGTGGATACCTTAATTTATCAAACCCAAGCCAAAGCCTGCGGCTACGCTTGCGTCAAAATGGCGCTGGCCCATTATAGTCGGAGCCGGCGCTACGCAAACCTTCGGGAGCCGCTCATTCAAGGCTACGCCCCTTCGCTTCAAGATCTCGTTGATTTCGCATCGCCTTATGGATTAAGGCTGAGCGCCTATAAAACCGTCGCGCCTTCCGCTATTTTAGCCAATTCCACCTACCCGCTTCTCCCGGTCATTAACGAGGGCGGCAGCAGCCACATGGTTTATTTAAAGGGTTCCTATGGCCGCTCCTTCCTCGTTTTTGATCCGGCCAAGGGCAAGCGCTATATCAAGAAAGAGGATTTCGCGAAGTCTTTCACCGGGGTCTATCTGGAAGCGAGTCGGGCCGAAGTGAAACGCTGCCGCTTAAAGAAACCCCAAATCGTCTCGCCCCTCATCCCTTTTCTCTCGATTCTCTTCCAGCTCATGGCCTCTTCCGCCTTATTCTTAGGCTTTTATTACATCAATCAAGCCGGGGATTTCCTGACGCCCTTACTTCTTTTCATCGCCTATGGTCTCACCGAAATCGCCGAGCGAGTCTTCCTCGTCAGCATGATGAAGGAATTCGATCGGCGTTATTTGGGGACGTTCGCCTCTTTCTCTTTGGGGCATCGGGAAGAGGCGTACGTTCATTACACGGCCTATAAGACCGCGACTTTCTCGGGGGCACCTAACGTTTTCGGCGGCGCCCTCGAGGTGGCGGCCTTATCGGCGCTGTTAGCCTTAAACGACCTTTTTGTCGGGGTTTGCTTCGTCGCCCTCTATCTGCTCTTAGGCCTCGAACGGATCTTCCTTCAACCGCAACTTGCGATGAAGAAAGAACGCCTTGAGGCTTTGGAGCAAGGCTTTTTAGGGGGAGCCTGGAAGGAAGGGACACCCCGGCCTGAAGCCAATGTGGTGGTTGATGAAGGCTATAAGATAGGCAATGCCTTAAGTTTTCGGAATATCGTGATCTTGATCCTCGATTTGGCGTTGGCCCTTAGCTGCACCCTCCTAAGCGGCCACATCCAATTGAACTATTTTATCTTGGCGTTCATGAGCTTTCTCTTCTTGGGCCATGAATTCAGCCAACTGCTCAGCGCTCTCGCCGGAAAAAGCGATCTCGACCGGGAAGAAGCCTACTTTATCGGCCATTTTCTTCCGCTTCCCTAGCGTACGCGCGAGCATGATGCTAAAGTATTACCGCGATGGAACTTGATTTCGATAATCGGCTCGACCCCCAATACGATGGGCTCGAAGAACGCTACGCCCATATCATGGCGACCGCGTTCCGCTACCTGAAGATCCGCCAAAACTACGAAGTGGATGTCTCGCTAGTGGACGATGAAACGATTCATCAAATCAATCGCGATTATCGCAAGGTCGATCGGATCACCGACGTCATCAGCTTTGCCTTCAATGACGACAAGATCCCGACGGACCAAATCCACGATCTCAAAGTTCCGAAAATGCTCGGCGAGATCTTCATTTGCGTCCCCCAAGCCTTAAGACAGGCCAAGGAGATCGGCAATAGCGATATGCGGGAGCTCCGTTTCTTATTCACCCATGGACTGCTCCACCTCCTGGGTTACGATCATATGAAAAAAGAAGACGAGGTCATCATGTTCCCTTTGCAGGAAACGATCCTCGAGAAAGAAGAATCCACATGGAAAAAGAAGAACTCGTTGAACTAGCGAAGCAAGCCCGTAAGCTTTCTTATTCGCCTTATTCGCATTTCGCCGTCGGCGCGGTGG
>MVZL01000122.1 GCA_002068375.1 Tenericutes bacterium ADurb.BinA155 | reverse complement strand
CGATCCCTTTATCGGAGACAAGATTCGTTCGGGCGCGGCGAGCATTCAAATCGGAATCACCGGCGATTTAGGCAGTGAATGGCACGTGCTTCATAGTTCTTTCTTCGACCATGATTGCTGGTATATCAATATCCACACGGGCCAAGTGCTCACCGCGGCCGACCAATACGATTTCAAAGCCATCGTCACGGTGGAAAGTACGATTTACGCAGGCGAGTTAACGACCTATATCAAATAATCGGTGACGAACGAGCGCCTTCCCGAAAGCTGATTTAAGATCCCTACGAGGACTTAGCCCTGGGATTGCAGCCTGGCAGGGGGTTCTTCGCTCCCGTTTAGCCCGATATCTCTCTAAAGTGTGTTTTAGCCTTGCAACCGGGCGGAAAAGACTATAAGATAGTCGAGCCGAAAATATTAGCTATCGCGGGGTAGAGCAGCCTGGTAGCTCGCCAGGCCCATAACCTGGAGGTCGGTGGTTCAAATCCACCCTCCGCAACCACTCGGCAATAAAGTTCCGATTCGTCGGAACTTTTCTTTTTTGTAGAAAAGAAAATACCCGCGGATTCCCCCTTTCAAACAATTAAGCCCAATCGTCTATCGAAAAGTTGCGGCAGGGTTGTATAATCCTCATTAGTATGCCCGAGAATATCACCCAAGAAACGGTTAATGTCGCCAGCAATGGCAAGCAGATCCTGAGCAATGAAGTCAAACTGCTCCGGAAAACCAATAAAGACTTCACGGAAGAATACACCAAACTTTTCATGCAGTCCGATGGCCGAGCCCATATCGTGTGCGACCTTCGGAAAGAAGACGAAATCTTTAAGCCTTTCTCGGCTGAGCATGCCCTCGACCCTGAGATTTTCGAATACCTCGAAGATCAGGCCAGCTATATGAGCGCCGGGACCCCGTTAACGATCGAGTTCATCCTTGACCGTCATAACCAAGACCTCCAAGAAACGATTTCCAAACTCTACCGGAGCCATTACCGCTTTGATTTCGCCGAAGATAGGACCGAGTTACGGAAGAACCGGACTTTAGCTTGGGTGTTGCTTGGAATCGGAGCTTTGATCCTGGTCGCTTATGGCCTTCTTCAAGCCTTTGCCAAAAATGATTTTAACGAGATCGTCTCGATTTTCTCCTGGGTCTTCATCTGGGAAAGCTGCGACCGCTTCGTGTTTGAACGTTTTAGCATCGGCAAGAAAGAAGCCCGCGATGCCCAAATGGCGACCGCCGAGCTCGATTGCCGGATCTTAAAAAAAGACGAGCCACTCAAAAACCTGCCGGATCGGAGCAAACTGATCGCGGCGTTAAGCGAGGAGAAGAAATGATCATCACGTTTATCTGCGACGTCCTTGGGGCCGAGAATAACGGCACAACCATTGCCACCATGAACGTCATCCGGGCGATGAAGGCCAAAGGCCATGAAGTCCGGATCGTCTGCGCCGATGAGGATAAAAAAGGCCAACCGGGCTACTACATCGTTCCCAAGATCGACTTCGGACCCTTTAACCGTTACGTCGAAAAAAATGGGGTGGTGCCGGCTTCCCATAAAGACATCATGACGATCGGAGAAGCCCTTAAAGGCGCCGATATCGCCCACTTCAATTTCTGCGGATCCCTCTCCAGTTTCAGCGTTCTTCTTGCCCACAAGATGGGGATTCCTTGCACCGCCTCGCTCCACACCCAAGCCGAAAACTATACCAACCACGTCGGGATGATGAACGTCACTTGGGTCAATGACCTTTGGTATCACCATCTTTATAAGGATCTTTTCTCCAAAGTCGAAGCGATCCATTACCCCAGCCAATTCATCCGCGATCTTTTTGAAGCGAAGAACCACTTCAAGAGCAATGGTTATGTGATCTCGAACGGAATCCAAAAGGATTTCTATCCGGTTAAAGCGGTTCGCCCCGCGGCCTACTCCGATAAAATCGTGATCGTTTTCACCGCCCGCTACAGCAAAGAAAAGTACCATCAGATGCTCATTCGCGCGGTCAAACGGAGCCAATACGAGTCGAAGATCCAGCTGATCCTTTGCGGCTCCGGCCCCGACGAAAGCAAAATCAAACACTGGAGCGAACACCTCACGAACGCCCCGGTCTTAGGCTTCCATTCCCGGGCCGAAATGGTCCAGATCCTGAACTACGCCGATCTCTATGTCCATCCGAGCCTCATCGATATCGAGCCCTTATCCGCGCTCGAAGCGATGGCGTGCGGCCTCACCCCGATCTTAAGCGACTCGAAACGCAGCAGCGTTCGTTACTTCGCTCTCGATAAACGGAACCTTTTCATTCATAATAATCCGAAGGATCTCGCCCAAAAGATCGATTATTGGATCGAGCATCCCGAAGAGAAGAAAGCCAATTCCGAGCTTTATCTCAATTACGTGAAACAATTTGACTTCGCGACTTCGATGAATCGGATGGAGCAGATGTATCTCGAGACGATCAAAGCTTATCATCGTCCCGCTTAACCCCCATGAAAGTGAAAACCGTCTATTACGATGACTTATTGAATGACGAGTTTTCGGGCACAAAAATCAAGCGGCTGCCTTTGCCGAAGAAATTCAAATACGTCCATCGGAATCCGCTTTATCGGGCGATCGCCTGGCTCGTTTATTATGGCTTAGCGGTCCCGATTCTTTGGTTAGTGGGCAAAATCGGCTGGGGCGTGAAGGTCTACGGCCGCAAGAACTTGAAACTGCTCCGTCATCAAGGCGTTTTCATGTATGGCAACCACACCCAGATCCTCGATGGCTGGAGCGGCCAATGCTTTGGTTTAGCGCCGAAACGGACCTACGTGGTCGCCAATATGGATTCCCTCTCGATCAAAGGATTGCGGGGCTTCATCATGATGCTCGGCTGCTTGCCGATACCGGACCAAAACGAATACCTCGACGCCTTTAAAGCGGCGGTGGTGACCCATTACCAGCAAAAAGCCGGGATCATGATCTTCCCCGAAGCCCATATTTGGCCTTATTCGACCCATATCCGGCCCTTTAGCGAAGACTCCTTCATCTATCCGGCCGAACTCGGCGCCCCGGTCTTGGCCCTAGCGACCACCTATCGGAGCCATAAGATCTTCAAGAAGATGAAACCTTTGGTGACCCTCCATATCTCGACCCCGATCTATCCCGACATGGCGTTATCGATCCCCGAGAGGAAGAAGCAGCTTCGCGATGCGGTCTATGACTTTTTGATCCACCATGCCGCCGAAGACGAGAATATCGAGTGCATCCGTTATGTCAAACGCCCCGATCCGACCTTGAAGAAATCGAAATAACGGTTTTTACAAAATCGTGAAATATCCTTGTCGATTATTGATAACCGCTATCAACAAAGTTAATTCCGTTCGATAAAACCAACTACTTTAGGTGTATCTCTCTTGTCCTTTTCTTGAGGGCTGCCTATACTTATGGCAATGGAGGTTCATATTGAATAATATGGAACTGATCCCGACCACGGCCGACAATTTACTCGATGCCGCCAATGGCGAGAACTACGAGTGGACGGATATGTATGCCGGGTTTGCCGATACCGCCGAAAAAGAAGGATTCAAGGATCTCGCGATCCGTTTCCGGATGGTCGGTGCGATCGAAAAGACCCACGAGGAACGCTATCGGAAGCTATTAGCCAACGTGAAAGGCGGCGTCGTCTTCGTTTCGAAGGATGTCGCGATTTGGAAGTGCCGTAACTGCGGCCACATCGTGGTTGGCAAGTACGCGCCGAAAGTCTGCCCGGTCTGCGGACACCCCCAGAGTTATTTCGAGCTCCGGGCCGTCAATTATTAATCGTTAGGGGACTTTAAACCCCTAGTCGCCAAGGCTAGGGGTTTTCCTTATCGTTTGAAAGTGCCATTTCGTTCTTGCTTTTACTAGGGTGCTTGTTGATAATATTAGGGCGCCAAATTGCTGGACCATTGGTGTAGCGGTCTAACATGTCTCCCTGTCACGGAGAAGATCGGGGGTTCGAATCCCCCATGG
>MVZL01000121.1 GCA_002068375.1 Tenericutes bacterium ADurb.BinA155 | reverse complement strand
CGATCATCCGGCCCGCTAAAGAAGTTAAGGCACTCCGGCCGAGCTCGTAGTTTTGATACGTTTTCGGGGGGATCGAAAGCAAGGCCGCCGCTTCTTTCTGGCTGAGGCCTTTGCTCTCCCGCAGCTTTTTGATGTCCATAGAACTAGGATAATCGATTTGCGCCTTATCTTCAATGATAGGCGTAAGGTTACGCCAATAGGAATTGTCTTTGACGTATTGATGGAATAACGCTTCGCTCATAAAAACCCTCCTCCTTTTATATAGGGGGCAATTCAAGAAAAAGGGCCGACTTTTTTCTACGAGACCAAAACTTTCCTCTGATTTGGATCGGCTAAAAAACTTGGGAATCTTGTATATTCATTTTCATATTCAGTTCCATGGCGTTTCTCCCTGGTTTTATCATGCGCAAAATTCACTCAAAGAAAAATCGTTTGCCTACTCTCGCCTACTCCTGCCTACTCTCGCCTACTCTTGCCTACTCTTGCCTACTTTTTGATAAAAAGAGCCGATATAATCTAATCTATTGTTGTCGTTTTCTTTGATCGGTTCCCTTAGGAATGGCGATGAGAGGTCATTGACCCCATGGGCTTCTGCCTTTAGCGGTAGATCTTCACCTTCGCGAGGGTCCGGCCCTTTCTCGAGGTCCCGACCTCCCCGAGGAATTGGAACTTCCCATGGCCTTTAAAAGTGATCCGTTCATTGCCTTTCAGTAAGGCCGAAGCTTGGGAGGCCACCACCCCATTCACCATCACCTCTTGGTGGAGGACGGCGTTTTTGGAAGAATCGCGGTCCAGATGATAAACTTCGCCAATGACCGCGTCTAAGCGAAGCGAAGCGACATTGATGAGCTGCTCAGTAAAGGAGGGGGTTAAGGCGTAGTCCTTCGGCGCGAGCACGCTCACCTTGACCCGCATCGCGCCCACCGAAAGCAAGTTCTTTTGGATCTCCGAAGCAATCGAAGCGAAGGTATAGGCATAAGCTTCCTTCCCTTGGACCACGATATCGCCGATCATCTCGCGCTTATAGCCTAAGGCCATTAAGGCCCCGAGGTAATCGCGATGCGTTAAGGCCAAAGCGAACTCGGCTTTCTTGCCTTCGATATGAAGAAGGCTGATCTCGTGGCCTTCTAAGATCGAAGAAAGCATCTCTTGCTCCTTAAAGTAATCGGGATAAAAGAAGAGGACGGAACGTTCGGCCTCGGGATAACCCCCAAAAAGAAGATAGGAGGCTCCACCGATATGGTGAGAAGCAAGATCGCACTTCTTTTCGTAAGCGAGTTCTTGCAGGTATCCTTGCTCTTCTAAGCTTAAAAAGGGAGTGAAAGTGAGATAACCTTCCCCCACCGCTTTTTCGGCGAGTTCAAGGTAACGATGTTTTAAGAGTTCTTTCGGGTCCACCGCCATAATAAAAACCATTCTACTCTAAGGCGCAACGAAAAAGCCAACCGCGAAGAGGCTTCGGGGTTGGCGGGCTTTTCAATAACGAAAGGCGTCAAGCGCTGATCCAGCGCCGGACTTGCTCGATGAAACTCGCTTCGACATCGCGGGAGCTGAGGCTATGGTCGGCGAAGTCGATCTGAGGTTTGGTGACGACGAGGCGAAGGGCGATCGCCACGGTCGAGTTCACTAAGGAGAAGGCCGCCATCTGGGGGTCAAGATCCTTCCGGATCGAGCCATCGCGTTGGCCTTGGAGAATCACTTGCTCGGTTCCGACGGTCTTCGCGAAAAGAGTCTCGTAGAAGGAGGAGACTTCGCGGGCGGTCGGACTGGTGCCAAAGCGGGAAAGGAAAACGAATTTCTTCGGGTCGGCATGGCTGAGGTCGAAGAACTTTTGGATGCTGTTCAGGCATTTCTCGCAGCCATTAAGCCCCGATTGCCCAAAGACCGGGATGATGTCGTCAAGGAGCTCTTCGTCGAGCCGCTTTTTGAGGGCGAAGATGATATCGTCGATCGAGTCGAAATATTTGTAGAGGGTCTGACGCGAGACTTTGGCCGCTTTGGCGAGCGAGAGCATCGAAACGTTGCTGATGAGTGTCTCCGAGATCACGGCGTAGGAAGAGTCCAAAATGTGGTTCCGGACTTTGGCCCGGCCCCGGTCGAATTTATTGATGGTTCCGTCTTTGTTGAGTTGCATAGGAAACCGCTTCTTTTTTAGCGGTACTATCAGTATAGTCCATTCTTCCTAGTTTTCTAGAGGAAGTTTGGACAAGTTGTCATTGACTGCAAATCCATAAGGATGATGGCCTTTTATCGACCACACCGAAAGAATTTAAGCTGAAGTGAAAATAAATTGACAAAGCATTAACCCTTTTAGCGGGATAAGAGCAATTCGATTTCTTGCAAGAGGATCTCGCCGATTTCGTTCGGGCCCATATGTCCGGTCGGGAGTTCGACCTCGGGCTTATGGACGGCGACCCGGGTGGCGGCTCCAATCACGAGATTGAGCAAAGCGAATCCGGTCTTCTCCGGATCGAGGTCGGGTTTAATCGAGCCATCGGCTTGCCCGGCTTTCACGAGTTGGCCCACTTCAAAGGTTTGGACCGAGAGGTCATGGTAGAAGGCGTTGCTTTCTTCGGGGGTCGGATTGTTGCTGAAGCGGGCGATGAAGACGAAGCGGTCCGGTTCCGAGATGGCCAAAGAGAAAAGCTGCTTCGTTGCGGTCAGGATCTTCGTTTTGCCATCGAGGTTGGGATCGGCGAAGATCGGATCGAAGAAGGTCACGAACTCCTGCTCGATCTTTTGCTTGAGGGCGAAGATGATCGAATCGATCGTCCCGAAGTATTTGTATAAGGTCTGACGTGAGATTTTGGCGGCATCGGCGAAGGACATCATCGTGAGGCTAGAAAACGGCGTGACCGAAATGACGCTGTAGGCGGACTCGAGAATGTGGTTTCGGGCTTTTTCGCGGCTGGTCTCGTACTTGGTGCTTTTACGTTTCATAGCGGATCCTTTTGGGACTATTTCCAAGGGAAGTATACACTAACCTTTGCGAGGTTCAATCGCTAAAAAGGCTGATAACGCCTAATTAAAAATCACTTTTAATTGGGGGTTAATTGACTGGATGCCGTGTCAAGACAATTGGTTTAAGGCAAAGGTAAAAAAGAAAACGCCAGAGCATTAGGGGCTCTAGCGTTTTGAAAGGAGGTCCAAATTATTGGTGTTTCTTCTTGAGGAGGAAGACTCCAGCGGTCGCAAGGATTCCTAAGAGGGATAAGGAAGCAATGAGAGCAATCGGAAGCGTATCCGTTTTCAGTCCTAAGACCGAACCAGCGGCGGTCGAACGGGCTAAGAAGTTGGAATACGTCGGATAAGCTTTTAAGGCCGCGTCATAACGGGCGATCGCTTGTTCGAGCGCAGTTCCGCTCACATTCGGACTTGCGGCTTTGATTGCCGTCTGAACACCGGCATCCGCGCGGTTATAAAGGGCGCTGCACTTCGTCCAAGTCGCCGAAGTTAAGGCCGAAGCGGCGCATTCCGTTCCGGTCCAGCTAAGGAAGTCCGAGCCAAAGCTAATCGCAGCTTCGGCCGCGCTTTGAGCGACATTGATCGTAATGGAATTCGCCCAAACCCGGTTCGTCATCGCAAAGCTTAATTGGTTGCTGAGGGGATAGAAGGTATAGTCCGCGGCCGTATCGGTAACGGCAAGAGGGCCTTCACCATTGACGGTGATATCGCAATTTGTCTCCGTTTGATATCCATTCACCACCACCGAAGTCGCGATTTGGTTGGTCGGTAAACTGAAGACCAGCTGATTTTCGCTCGAAGCGGTTGCTTTATTGCCCATCATGATGGCCGAAGTCTCGGGGCTTGCGCCAACCCGGATGTTTGAAACCGTCGTGATGGTAAAGGAAGAGGAGTTGTTGATGTAGGTTTGGAAATCGGCCGTCGTCATCGCTTTGTAACTCGTCGTGTTCGAAGAGAGGACGTATTGGCTGATCGGAGCATTGACCGTCACGGTTGCCGTGGCGCTTTTGGAAATCGTACCATCGCTCGCGGTGACATTGAGAGTCGC
>MVZL01000120.1 GCA_002068375.1 Tenericutes bacterium ADurb.BinA155 | reverse complement strand
ATCGGGAAGGCCTGCACCCTTTGCGCGGCCGGCTCCAACCTCATCAGCGGCTTAGGGAACCTCATCGCCGAGCCGATCTACGATTCCCCGGTCGGTTTCATTGGCTTCTTCTGGATTCTTTTAGGGGTCCAAGTGATCGGCCTCGTCTTCTTGCTCCTCATGAAAGGCGATCCCAAAAAGGAAGCCTCGGCCCCGAAAAAAGCCTAACGGGTTGCCTCTTTTGTCGAAAAGAGCGTTTCTTATTTGGCCTTCGCCTTTCCGCTTGCTACAATGAAGGCAGCTGAAAAGATATCTCTTAAAGGGGGTTTCGTTATGTTTGGTGTGACCGACGTGATCAGTGAAGTGACGGAGCGGGCCTATAAGAGCAAAGAGTTCTGCCTCAACGGCGTCGACTACAAAACCACCCCGACCGGCGATACCCTTCTCCTCAATTTCGTCCTGCGGGAAGATGGCTTAACCAAAGTCGAAGTTCGGCTCGATAACGTGAGCCCGAGCAAAGAGCTCCTCGATAAACTCGCGGGAGCGATCGGCTACGACGTCACCAAATTCCATATCCACGAAGTGACCGCCGAATGCGTCCTCGTCCTCCAACGCGGGGTTAAGGGCGGAGCGAACTTCGATAAGCAAGAGTTCAAGCTTCCGGGTTTCCTTAGCCTCGATAAGTATCGGAAACGCCACTAAAAGAAAACAAAAAAGAAAACTTCCGTCTCCGGAATGGGACGGAAGTTTTTTGATCGTTATTTAACGCGGGCGAAGATCGTGCGGTAACTCTTGCCGTCGCGATATCCCCCGGAGGAGGAGACCGTGTAGGTAAGGCCGCAGGCTTGGACCGCCGTGGCGATGGTGTTCCGGGTGACGCTAAAGGAATCGGTGGACTCGCAAGTCGCCGCCACGTAAGTGCCATCGAAATCGTAGAAGGAACTGTCGCGGGCGATCGCGAATTGCTCGACGAAGGCGTTCAGCTCTTGCTGGCTTTCGATCGCGAAATCGAAGGTGCTGACCCCATTGGAATAATCGAGATTCCCGAAGAAATCATAAGGGGTGGTGGCAAAGGGGACGCTCGAATCGAGGTTCGCGACATCGGTGAAACTGAGGTCGTAGCTTTCGTGATAGGCCTTGCTCACCAGCATATAGGACCATTGCAGGATCGTGTCATCGGAATAGGATTCTTGGTTCCAACTCGGATCCAAAAGGTAATATTGGTTATTGAGCTTCACATAATCGTAGGCGTGGGTGTTCCATTCGCTCCCGGCGACGCTATAACGGGTCCCGGTGTAGTTGAAGCCAGTCGGGAAACCCGAGCAATTGTAGACCGGAAGATTCTCGAGCCCCGCTAAAGCGGTGAGAAGCTTCGAATAGCCTTCGCACACCCCGAAGCCTTGGAGGGCGCCTTCGATATAGAAGCCATCGTCTTCGGCGGCCAAAGCGTTGGGATGGCTCTCTTCCGAATAGGCTCCGACGTATTTATCGCCGATCATTTCGTAGCAGACGTGGGTTCCGACGTAACGGTAGATCGCGGAAAGTTTCTCGAGGTCGCTCATGTCGGTCTGGATGATCCGGCGGTTAATGGCCTTCAGCTGAGTGAGAACGCTTTCGGCCGGGCTCCCCGCTAACGGGTTCGGCTGATAGCCGTGGGTCAAAACATAGAGAAGCTGCTGCGAGGTCGCAACATCGATTAAGCTCGTTCGGGTCATGAAAGGGAAAGCGCTAAAATCGCTCGCCCGGGCGTTTGCCGCCGTATAGGCCTTTCCTGGCAAAAGCGCGCCCGAATGCGTATAGAATTTGGTCGAATTGTCGTAATGCTTATAGGCTTCGCGGTAATAGGAGAAAGAGAGATGGACCAGATCGCCATCGGTTGAGGTGATGTTCAAATCCACCGAGCACGGAAGTAGGGGCGAAGCCCAATAGGCTTTATTCACCTCTTGGCTCGCGGCGTAATAGTTATAAGAGAGGGTGAAATCCAAAGTCGCTTGATGATAGAAAGCGGCATAGTCGAGGAGATTGGAGAGGGCGGCATTCGAGGTGAGCGTGTGCGAAGGCTCCGCTAAGCGATTGGGGTAGGTGAGGCTCGCGGCATCGACGTAAGGATTGGTCGTGTAGGCGGGCTCACCCGTTTTGCGGGAGGTGGTCGAACCGCTCGTTGCTGAGGTCGCGGAAGAAGTCTTCGTTGAGGTCGAAGGCGAGGTTCGGGTCGTTAGGCTAGTTCCATCGGAGCTTGAAGAGCCGGGATTCGAGGAACCGGTGCTTTGACTTTCATCCGAGGAAGGGAGGGCCGACGAAGACAAACTCGGGCCGCAACTGGCGAGGAATGAAACGAGCAATAAGGCAAAAGGAACGAGGGATTTTTTCATATTACATACCTTCCAATAGGTCGGAATAAGTATTCCAGAAATAGTGACTCTTGTAGACGCTTAAGGCATCTTTTGGCACGTAGATCTTGGCCTTCGGGGTCTTGGTCCCGAAGAGCGAAACCACCCCACCGGTCGGAGGCGCGATCGTGTTGGGGTCACTATTATAGATCTCAACCCGCTCTAACGCCGTGCAACCTTTTAAGGCGTCTGCCTGCAAGCTTGTGATATTCCGGGGGATCCGGAGCAACCGCAACTTTGTGCACTCGAGGAAGGCTTCGCCTTCGACTCCGACCACGGTCGTGCCCTCATGGCTTGTCGGGAGCAAGAAGTACTCGGCGTTCCGGTATTCGGCTTTCACGGTCGCGATGAAGAGTTTGCCCCTCACGTCTTCATAAGTGAAGTCCGGTTCATAGGTGTTATCGGTCTCCCCATCGTAGGGTTTCGGGCTCGGGTCGGGGCCGCTCGGGTCGGGGACCACGGTCGCGGTCGGAGTGGTGATCCCTAGCTTCGCCTTTAGGGCGTTCACCAAGGTGACGCTATGCTTGATCTTGCCGGTATCGTTCAGATGGAAATTGGTGTCATAGAAATAGCCGGATTCATAGACGGTGTCTTTGATTCCGGTGAGGAGGCAGTCTCCGAGTTTTTCTTTGATCGCCCCTTCGAAGGCCTGCACATTATCGTCGCTCCCCTTAAAGGCCAACGCGTCGAGGGGGCTAAAGGAATAATAGAAGCTCGCCCCGGCTTGTTCGACCCGGGTTTTGATGTTCGCGATATAGGTTAAGAAAGCCGGATTCAATAACGAGGTCGAGTAGTCAATGAGGAGGCTCGAGTCGTAACCGGTCGTCATCGTGAGATAGGGGGTCGCGACTTTGATCTCGCCATACCCATTAAAGGAAGCCTTGTTATACGGGGCGGTGCTGGTGTAGGTGACCCCTTGGGCATTGGCCACGATCCGGTTCCAGTGGAACCCAAAAGACGCCGCGAGGAAATTCTCGTAGTCCGATTCGCTGTATTCTTTGAGGATCAAGGGATTCGTCTCCGTCGCTTCAAGAAGGGGTTCTTTCGCGAGCTCTGCCGTATAAAGATCGCTCACCGGTTCCGGAGCGAAAACGACGATGTCGCCTTTGCTAACGTGTTTCGCGACCAAATCCAAAGTGGCTTTGGTTTTTAAGGGGACATATAAGCCCATATTGATCGACTTATAGCCAGGGAGTTCGCTTTCGACGATGTCGCTCCGTAAACCAAAGGGGAGCGAGGAAGCCGCGGCGAAAACAATCTTCTTTTGGTCGGTCGCTTCGACGAGGCGGCTATATTTCTCCGGAAGTTCGGCTAAGAAAGATTGCGAATAGACCGGCTTTTGGCTGGCCCCAACCGCGGTATAAACCCCGACCGGCAAAAGGAAGGCGAGGCAACCGATTAAGATTTTGATTCCGGTTTTCATGGATGCGTTCTCCTTTCCTTAGAAATTAAAGTAGACGAAGCTCGCCGGGGTGGCTTTCGCGTAAAGATAAATGAAAGCGGCGATCGCGGCGTAACCGAGTAAAAGGTAGCAAGCGAAATGAAGCCCGCTCGCCAATTTCGGCTTATGGAGCGCTAAGGGCATCGTTCCGGGCTTTTTTAAGGCATCGATGAAGTAAGTCGATAGGGCGCCTAAAGCCATGATGAGGCCGAAGTACCATT
>MVZL01000119.1 GCA_002068375.1 Tenericutes bacterium ADurb.BinA155 | reverse complement strand
AAAAAATAAAAACACCCATTGAAGGAACGCGGGTCGCGCGGTACCATCCTTCTTCACTCGAGGGTGCAACTTACTTGAATCCTATTAACGCTAGGCGCGGCGGCATTGCCCGCAATAGAAGGAATGGCAGGTTCCTTTTTCGACAGCAAGAGTTTAGCACGGCCTATCTTTTTAAGATAGAAGAAAAGAATCTTAGGCGATCGCGGTGCCTTGAAAACGGATCACGTCCCCGGATTTAGGGAGCTTCGCCTTATCCGCATCGGAGACGGTTTCATATTCCTTTAAGCGCGAAACATAAAAGGTATCGACGGCATAGGTGAAAGTCAAAACGTCATCCTTCTTGGAAAAAGTCGAATTCCCCTCGAGAATGGTCACGGTGGAAAGGGTGGAATAACGGTAACCCGGCTCTTTAGAAAACCACGAGGTCGGGCCTAGAAGGATGAAGAGCGAGATCGAATCGCTCACGCCTTGAGCATATTTGAAAAAATAGGTCTCCTTTAAGAAAGTAACTTGGCCAAAGAGAATCGTGGCGTCGCTTGGGCTAATCTTCGCGTCGCTCGTTTCATAGGATTGGAGCAAAGGAGTTTGGGTCTTGGGCGAATAGGGAAGGCTTAAGGCATAGGAAGAAGAAGTCCATTGCGTCTCGGGATAATCGCTAATGGAAGTCCAGGCTGGCTTTTCGCACGAAGCGAGAAGCAAAACTCCAAAAGCCATATAAAGAAGTTTTTTATCCATGATTTTGAACCCTCCCGTTCTTCGCTTCCTTCCTTTTACTATAGACTAAAAAATGAGGGCGGAGGAATTCCTTATTTCTTTCTTTGCACATTTAGGACAAAAGTAGAATCGACCGAAAGAGATTAAGTGAGGGGAACTCCGTTAGTGGGCCAGACCCGGTTCGGGGTATTGGCGTCATAGAGGTCGCCTTTTTTATTGAACCAATCGGATAAGGGCAGGACCGTGTTGTTATTGGAGCAAGCCACCACCGCCACGCCAAGGTGGAAAGCGATATTGATCTGACCATTAAAAGAGGTATGGGCTGAGGTGTCGGTGAAGGAACCTAAGGTCGTGATGTAGATCGTTTTCGTGTAGGGGGCGACATGGTCAATGAAGGTTTGAGTCGGGAAGGTGCTGTCGGCGCTTTTGGCATATTGAAGGTTGCCCGCACAGCAGCAAACCGCGACCATCTCGGGCTGAATCACCGCGGTTAAAGCGGCCGAAGTCGCGGTATAAGAACCATGGTGGCCGCCCTTAAAAAGCTTCACTTTCGGCAAGGTGTTCTTCGCGATGAGAGAAGCCTCACCCTTCTCTTCCAAATCGCCGGTGAAAAGGAAATGGGCGTCGCTCCCTTGGTTGAACATCACGCAGACAGAATTATTGTTCTCGTCGCTGCTGACCGTATCATAAAATTCGGTATAAAGAACGTCCAAAGTCAAATTGGTGCCGAGGGTGTAGCTCTTTTTGGCCCCGTCGGTTTGGTTCCAGCATTGGAGGGCGGTGTAATGAACCGCGCCTTTATTAACGGCATAGTCGCGGGCGTATTTGTAATAATCCAAAATATTGGTGGTCGAATTCGTCTGGGCGAAATCAATGATGGTCCCGATGCTGTAGTTATAGAAGACCCCATCGCCCGAGGTATCGCTGGACTTGGCCCCATAATGGGTAAAACCCGCCATATGATCGGTATGAGCGTGCGTGCAGATGACATACTCTAACTTGCCATCGGTGCAATATTGGTTAATGGCCGCGCTGATCGCGGAGTAGGAATCGTAATACGATCCGGCATCGATGAGGATGTCATTATCCCCGGCCTTTATGTAGGTGCAGTCGCCGGTTTTGGCGTTTCCGAGTTCGAGAAAATGGAACGAAATATCGCTCGAATCCCCCGAGACCATGCTGAGCGAAGTCCCAGCGGAAATCGAAGAGCTATTAGGAAGAGAAGAACTTGAGGAGGCCGGATGGCTCGTGGCTTTGCTTACCACATCGAACATCGAGCAAGAAGAAAGGAGAAGTGAGGTCAATAAGAGAGTAAAGGGCCACCACTTTTTGCTCATGTTAATGGAACCCCACCACTGGGCCAGACCCGGTTCGGCGTTGAAGAATCGTAGAGGTCGCCTTTCTTGTTGAACCAATCCGATAGAGGCAAAATCGTATTGTTATTGGAGCAGGCAACCGTCGGGGCGCCATCGTGATAAGTAATGTTGATTTGGCCGTTGAAAGAATTATGGACCGAAGTGTCCGTGAAGGAGCCTAAGGTCGTGATGTAGATCGCCTTCGTGTACGGTGCGACGTTATTGATGAAATCCTGAGTCGGGAAAACGTGATCGGCCCCTGAGGTGTATTGAGTGTTGCCGGCGCAGCAGCAAACCGCAACCATTTCAGGTTGAATCACCGCGGTTAACGCAGAGGAAGTCGCCGTATAAGAGCCATGGTGAGCGCCTTTAAAGAGCTTCACTTTGGGCAAGGTGTTGTTGCTAATAAGAGAGGTTTCGCCTGCGGCTTCAAGGTCCCCTGTGAAGAGGAAATGGGCATCACTTCCTTGGTTAAACATCACGCAGACGGAATTATTATTCTCATCGCTTGAAGCGCTCGCGTAAAATTCCGTATAAAGGATTTGCATCGTGAGGTTCGTCCCCAAAGTGTAGGTTCGGGCGGCCCCGTCGGAATTATTCCAGCATTGGAGGGCGGTGTAATGGACCGCACCTTGGCTCACGGCGTAGGCTCGAGCGTATTTGTAATAATCATAAATATTCGCGGTTGAGTTGGCTTGAGCGAAGTCAATAATCGTTCCGACCTTATAGTTGTAGAAAATGCCATTTCCCGAAGTAGTTGTGGAAGCCGCTCCGCTATAGGTGAAGCCCGCCATATGATCGGTATGTGCGTGGGTGCAGATGACGTATTCGAGTTTCCCGTCGGTGCAGTATTGGTTGATCGCTGTGCTGATGGCGGAATAAGAATCGTAATAAGAACCGGCGTCGATCAAAATATCGTTGTCACCCGCTTTAATGAAGGTGGAATCGCCAGTTTTGGCGTTTCCAAGTTCAAGGAAATGGAAGGAAATATCCGAAGAAGAAGCCACGGTCGATGAAATGGACTGGCCAGAAGAAATCTCACTGGAGGACGAAGAAGATGAAGAGCTCGAGTGAGCACTGCTACTGGACGATGACGAAGAATCAGGCGTGACAGTCGTCGAGGAAGTTTCAACACGAATTTGGGTTAAGTTAAAGCGGGCCGCGGCGGATGAGGAAATCGTCAAAGTTGTTGAGGCGCTGTTGCCGGCAAAAGCATTCCCGTCGGCGAAATGGGCGCTCGAGGTCGAAGAACAATTAAAGGTAAACCCCGTTGTGTTGGCGGAGGTACTAACCGTGACGGCAGCAGTTTTAGATGAATCGCCGTTATAAAGGAAACCATCGATACCAATCGCAGTGATTTTTACTGACGAGAAACTGAAGACAAGGGTTCCCGCGGTACTGCCTTTTCCAATTCGAGCGGCCGAACCATTGTTAGCGTAACAATAACTTGAGGAAGAGACCCCCACATTCGTTAAACCCGTTCCGGTGACGGTGAAATCGTCCGTTGTCACAGATCCATTGCTTGAGTATTCCGCCGTCCCAAAGTAGATATAGTTGCAGCTTTTTGTTTCGACGGTTCCGGCATTCGCGACCATCGTTTGATTGACTAAGGAAACAACGCCCATCGATAAAACCGCGACCCCACTGAGGGCGGCGAGTAAACCGAGCCGCTGGAATTTTCCCTTTTCCATGGCAAACATTATCGACTAAAGTCGATGGAGTTTCAATGACACGGCGTCTAGAGAAAAGAGAATGGGTGCGTTCGGCCTTTGTTATTGCTTCAAATCGTTTACGATCACGGCCCCTAACGGCTGAAACATCAATTTGCCGAATTTGAACATTTGTTTCCCGCATGGAATCGTGATGATGAAGATATAGAGAATGAGTCCAAAGACGAAGCAGGCGACCGCGTGGGCGAGGCCACCGCCAAAGATATCATAGAGAACGTTGAGGAAGATTTTGCCCCCACTCGTCTT
>MVZL01000118.1 GCA_002068375.1 Tenericutes bacterium ADurb.BinA155 | reverse complement strand
TTATCGAATTCAAGGCCTTGGGAGATGCTGAGTTCATCTTCGCTGGTCTTGCTTTCATCGACGGTGATCACGCCATTCTTGCCGACCTTGTCCATCGCTTCCGCGATGAGCTTGCCAATGCTCTCGTCATGAGCGGAGACCGAGGCGATCGCTTCGATGTCTTCATTGGTGGCGACCGGCTTCGAGATCTTCAAAAGTTCAGCGGCGACGGCTTTTCCCGCCTTTTCAATGCCGGTCCGAACAAAGACCGGATTCGCGCCTTTTTCCACGGCGGCAATGCCACGGTGGATCATCGCTTGAGCGAGAACCGTCGCGGTGGTCGTGCCATCGCCCGCGGTATCGTTGGTCTTATTCGCGACTTCGTAGACGAGCTTCGCGCCCATGTTCTCGAAGTTATCTTTAAGTTCGATCTCGCGGGCGATCGAAACGCCATCTTCGCAGATGGTCGGGCTGCCATAGCCCTTATCCAAAGCGATGTTGCGGCCCTTCGGCCCTAAAGTGACTTTGACGGTATCGGCCAAAGTATCGACGCCTTTCACCATCGCGTCGCGAGCGCTATTCCCGAATTTGATTTCTTTTGCCATAAATGTGCTTTCTCCTTAATGCTTGGATTTACTTATCTTCGACGATCGCCATGATATCTTCAGCTTTGATGAGAAGATACTTGTGATCGCCCTCTTCGTAATCGGTCCCGCTATATTCGCGGTAGATGACTTTCTGCCCGGCTTTGATGTCTTTGATCTTCACCAAAGTCCCGGCCGAAGCGCCTTCATTAGCGAGCTTGCCTGGGCCCACCGCGACGACGGTCGCTAAGTTCCCCTGCTTCTTCTCGCTGGTGAGAATGATCGATCCGACTTTCTTTTCGCTCGGCATTTTCTCGAGCAGCACGTAGTCCATTAACGGTTGAATCATAGGTATGTTTATTTCCTCCTACCCGTTTACGCTCACTATGGTAGTTTCCTTTTTGGCAGTGTCAAGGCTAGACTGCTAAAGAAAACGACAAACCTCACGATTTGTCGTTCTTTTTTAAAAGTGATTTTATTTCGAAGAAGCGGAAGAATCGAAGGAAGAGACGCCGATGCTTGAAGCGGTGGGCTCGGAAATTGCCGTGGCCCCCGTCCCGGTGCTTTCCCCGGTCATCACGCTGCCGCTGGTATTTCTATTATAGGCGTTAAGGCCATAATAGACCCCCGCCACCACCCCCACGGTCAAAACCGCCGCGGCGCTGGCGCTCCCTAATGCCACCCAGAACTTTTTGCTCCAGCCGTGGCGGGAATAAGGCAAACGGTATTGCTCAAGGTCGACGGTGTAGACGAGGTCATCAAAGCTCTTTTTGGGGGCGGCTAAACCGCGTTCAAGTTCGAGCATGAATGCTTTTTCAACGAGTGAACGAGGTTTCTTCATCGCCGGGCCTCCTTTAAATAATGCAACCGTAACTTATCGATGATCCGCTTATACTTGCTGCTGATCGCGCTGCCCGTCGTATGATGGGCGAGTCCAATCTCGCGGAAGGTGAGACCGAGCTCAAGATGGTCCACCACAATCTCCATCTCTTCTTTGCTAAGGACCCCTTGGAAACTCCGAAGGGCCGCTTCTTCATCGAGGAGCGAAGCGACATCATGCGGGGGTTCCGCCCCGGAAATATCGTCATCGTAACTCGTTTGCTTTTCCGCCATCTTCTTCTTTTTATACGCGATGAAGCGGGTGGAATTGAGCAAATAGTACTTGATGGATTTGACGTCGCGATGACCGACGAGGTTATTAAAGAAGCTCACGAAGGTCTCGCTCACGGCGTCTTCGGCGTCCTCGGGATTCGGAAGAATCTGGCGGGCGACGTAGAGGGATAAACGGCCATAGGCTTCATAAAGATCGGCCATTAAGGCTTTTAAGGCCACGGGGTCGCCTTGATGAAGGGTATCGCGGAGCCGCTTCTCGAAACTGCTCATAAGCAGGGCTCCATTAATGAAGTGCCGAAAAGCGGGTCTTTCGTCGAAAAATTCAAAATCCCCTGTTTCCGCATAACGCTTTTATTTTACGCTTCTGGGCCTTTTTGTCCTAGAGAGAAGAAAAAGGCCGAGCGTTCGGGCTCGGCCTTGGTTCGGCGGAAATTAGGCTTTGGTCGAATTGCGGATCACGATGTGGGCGTCGAATTTCGCGGTCTTCTCGATCAAATCATGATTGAGGAGATCGATCAGCATATACATCGCGCGCTTGCCGACTTCCGCCATATCGATTTGCATCGAAGTGAGGGTCGGACGGACGATGTTCGCGTATTTGGTGCCGACTAAGGAAACGACTTCGACCTCTTCCGGGATCTTTAAGCCCGAATCGGTCGCGGCGTTTTCGACCGCGGCGGCGATACTATCGCGATAGGCGATGAAGTAACCGGTCTTGTTCTTCTGGAAATATTCGATGAAATCGCTATAAGTCCGGGAATAGGAATCATCGCAGTTGATGACGTTATATTTCTTCCCGAGCTTTTCGTGGGTTTCGACGAAGGTCTTTTCGCAGCGGGTCAAGAGCCGGCCGCAATTATGGACGTGGAGGAAGGTCATGACCTTATCGCCATGCTTCTCGTTGTAGTAATTCTCGATCGCCTCGCGAAGCAAGTCATCATAGTTGAATAAGATGCAGCCGACCTTATCGCCGGTCACTTTGTTATTGACCACGATCGAAGGAACGTTATAGGAGTTGATCTTCATGACGTCCGACGCATCGAGTTCATCGTCGAAAATGATGACGCCATCGACGTGGGCGGTGATGACTTTTTCGATCATCGAAAGGGCTTCGTCGCGGCTATGCGAGGTGCTGAATAAGGTCAGGACGAATCCTTTTTCCTTCGCGACATCGGTGATGCCGTACAGCATGTTGGAGATGTAAACGTAGTTGGCGCTAGGAATGATCACGCCGATATTGGTGGTGCGGTTCGTGGCGAGAGCCTGGGCCAAACCCGAAGGTTTATAGCCTAATTCCTTAATCGTATCTTCGACCTTTTTCCGGGTCGCTTCGGTCACATTGCCTTGTTTATTGATGACACGGCTCACCGTCGCGAGTGAGACGCCGGCGGCTTGGGCCACCTGATAGATTGTTACACGGTCTTTTAAGTTTTCCATTTGTTGATTCCCCCGAGAATCTAGTTTCATTATACTGAAAAATTTTTCAATAACAAATGAAAAGATTTTCATTTTTTTCACCTCATGTCAAAAGGCCCCATATTCGGGGGATTTTGGCGTCTATTTGAAATTAAAAGTGCCTTTGTTGTGGGCTAAAGTCCTTTCGAGCGAAAAAGAGCCAAAAAGAACGATTTCAGGAATTGTTCGGGAGATCGACCCCTTCATAGTAATAGGAATAGTCGATTCCTTTCATGAAGATTTCTCGATTTTTCACATCGGCGGTCAGCGCCGTGGCGAGCAAGCGTTTGATCGGCTCGGGATGAAGGGGACTTGCTTCCATGGCTTTCAAATAAGCTTCCTTATCGATCCGGCTCCAATCCACCACTTGCCCTAATCTTTTCTTTAAGATAAGGTCAAGCCAGATCCGGGTCGAACGGCCATTTCCTTCCATAAAAGGATGAGCGATATTCATCTCAATGTATTTCGCGATGATCTCTTCATAACTACCTTCCGGCATCGCATCGATTTGGGCCAAGGTCGTCTTCAGATCGTCGGCATTTGCGAACAGAAAGCCCCCTTTGGAGATATTCTGCGTTCGGATTTGGCCGGCGAAAGGATAAAGGTCGCCAAAAAGATAAGCGTGGATTTGCTGAAGGCCTTGTCTCGTTCCGATTTCAAGATCCGATAATAAGGGCGAATCGTAGAGCTGATAGGCTTTGGTCCGACTTTGGTTATCAATCGGATCGAGGGCGCCTTGAAGCCACTTCTGAATCGAAGGGTACTTGGCGTTTTTGACGTTAAGGAGAAAAACGTGAACCCCTTCATCGCTCAAAACGTCGGTCTCATAGCGTTTTCCGTCGGCGGCGGTCAGCTTGAACTGCTTGGTCAGAGCCCGTAATTCGGGGTGCCGGGTCTTGGCGGCGTTCCAATAAATACG
>MVZL01000117.1 GCA_002068375.1 Tenericutes bacterium ADurb.BinA155 | reverse complement strand
TTGGAGACTATGGGGATCGCGACGACCATCAAGATATAGAGAATCCGGTAGACGTCGGAGCCCCACCGCTGCTTCCAGACGAGGTCATTGAGGCAGAAAACGATGATGCCGCCGATAAGAAGAGTGAGGCCGCCATAAAGGCAAACGAAATAACGGAAGGCCAGTTTCTTCTTCGCTTTCCGATAGGCCGGAAGATACGTTCCGAAGTCCATGTTCAGGCCGGGTTGCTCCCACCGGCATCGGCTTTGAATTTGTTCTTATTAAGACCCAAAAGCTCCACGAAGACTTTCGGGATCGCGTAGATCGCATAGATGTGGCTCATCACGGGGTGGGTGATCGGCTTCAGCAAACTGACATGGAGCGAGGCATGGGAATCATCGACCGCGATAAAGAGCTCATTGCCGATGAAGGCCAGATAGAAATGACCGGCGAAAGTTCCCTCGAGCTCCAGGATCTTTTCTTGGATCTGCGGGGTCAATAAATAGAAGACGGCCGTCTCATCAGACGCGAGCACCTTGAACTTCTTGTTAAAGAGGATGTATTCGGTTTCAACCATCTTTAAGCCTTGGCTTCCGAAGGTGGCGAGCCCCGACTTCTCAAGGACCTTCACGATCTGACCGAAGTTCCGCTCAAAGGTGAAATGGTACATCGTGCCTTCGGCGTAAGTGACGTATTCGGTGGAACTGTACTTGCCGTTGCTTTGACTCTGGAGCCGCTGGAGATCATAGGAGGCCTGCTCGAAAGGGACCCCATCATAAGTGGAACTCATGAAATCGCTGCCTTCGTAACGGTCGGGCGAAGCAAAGAAGCCGGGGGCGAGGATGGTTTTGAGATAGAGACCCCGATGGGGATCGACGGTCCGCTTGGGGAAGAGGGTGGTTCGGACTTTCTCCTCGACGGTCGATAAAAGATGCTTTTTGAAGCTGGAACGGATCAGCCAAGAAAAGACGAAAAGGAGGAGGCCGATGATGAGGGCGATGAAGCCGAAAGATTGAAGAACCTTGAAGCCGTTATTGTCCCGGCTCATCACGGCGAGGATGAGAAACGCAATTCCGACGAAGATCAAAGGCAAACCGAACCAAAAGCACAGCAAAAACTTCTTGGCAGCGGCTTTGCGTTCCGCTTCGAAGTTTTGGGCGAGGGTTTCGATGTCTTGATTGGCCATGATGTTCCTTAAAAAAGAAAGAGCCGCCCCGATTATGAACGGCCCTTTGAACCCGTGCGAATTAGAATTCGATCTTCACGTCTTCGCGCTTGGCTTCTTCCGCTTCGAAGAAGTCGCGTTTCTTGAAGCCGTAATGGTGGGCGATGATCGAGGTCGGGAAGACCACGATCTCTTGGTTGAAGATGCTCACGTTCGAATTGTAGACCCGGCGCGAAGCCTGGAGTTGCTCTTCGACTTCGGAGATTTGATTCTGGAGGGCGGTGAAATTGGCGTTCGCTTTCAGATCCGGATATTGTTCCGCCACGGCATTGATCGAACGGAACGCCGCGGAAACTTGGCTCGAGAAAGCGGCTTTATCCGCCATCGAAGCATCGGAGGCGGGCCGGCGCATCGCGATGACATTCGTCAGGGTTTCGTTTTCGTGTTTGGCGTAACCTTTCACGGTCGCCACGCTCTTCGTGAGCAAATCGAACCGCTTGGTCAAAGCGACATCGATTCCCGAAGCCGCTTCATCGATCTTGACCTGTTCGCGGCGAAGTCGGTTCCCCGCCGAAATCCACCAAGCGATAATGATAATAATGAGAAGCAAAAGAACCGCAGCGATGACAATGACGGCAATCTCCCAACTTGGCATTGTTGATATCCTCCTTTTTAGGACGAGGATAGATTAGGTTAGTTTTCCTAGCGGTGCAAGTCCCATTCATAAAGATAAGGAAAGCCCGACCTTTTGAGGGTCGGGCTCGATCGATAAGAGAATCGAATTACTTCGAAGCCGCCGAAGTGGCGGATGAAGCGGGGATGGTCGGATAGATTTCGGTGCAAGTGCCCCATTTGAAGCGCATATCAAGAGTTCCCCCTTCGGTCGCTTCCGTCGAAGCGGAGATATAGGTGCCTTTGGTATAGCCGGTAACATATTCCGGATAGTAGTCATTGAAGGAAACCACGTTCTGAGCGCTCGCGTGGATCGAAGAATTCGACTCCGCAAGGTTTTGGGTCAACGTCAGATTGCCGTCGCCGGTCGAAGTATAGACATAACTCTCGCTCGTGCCTTCTTCGCTCGTGAAGGAAGGGAGAAGCACTGAGCTTGTTTCCACCGAGCTCGTCGCGACCGAGGTATTGGCCTTCGAAGAGGAAGAGCTATCGTTGCTCGCGATGAAAGTGTCGAGCATCGTATACACCGTTTCCGCGCCCGAAACGACGGTCTTTAAGGAGGAAGTCCCTAAGCCCTCGTAGCCGCCCATACCGCTGGCGGTTCCGGTGAACACCGAATCGAATTGATCCTTGGTGAGTGCAGTGCTCGTGACGTTCCCCATCATATCCGCGACGTAGTAATACTTGCCATTTTGGCTATAAGCATATTCGGTTGTGGTAATGGCAGAGGCGGAAGTCGCGGTCCCAGTTAAATTGAGGGACATCGAGGTTTTGTTATAGACATAAGCGCCCTTGCTGTAACGGATTTCCATCGCAATATCGGCCGTGCCTGGCGCGGCGACGCTGCTGGTGAAAGTCACTTTGTCGTCTTTATAGGCAAAGCTCGAGGCCGTGTGATAGGCCTGGATCTTCTTGGCGGCCGCGACCGCCTGATCCTTGCTGAGGGAATTGCCGCAAGCGGCAAGCGTGCTTACCAAAAGCATCGCCGGAAGGATGACAAATTGTTTCTTCATGATGAATGAAACTCCTTTTGGTCTTTTGACCGCCGACTAGTTTAGTCTCTTTGTTAAGAGATACCTAGCACTTTTTTTAAACATTTCTCCCCCGCGGAAAAAAGAGGGGAGATTCGCGCATATAAAAGGAAAACCCGGCCCCCCTTACGAGGTCGGGTTCCCCCATCCTGTTAACGAAAATTACTTCGCGCTATAGGAAGAAAGATCCGGATAGATCGCAGTGCAAGTGCCCCACTTAAAGGTGACGTCTTGCTTGTTGCTCGACTTCACTTGTGAAGAGCTCTGAGTGTAGGTGCCATTGCTATCGGCGTTAAAGCTGACCGGATAGTAGTTATCAAAAGCAACCGCTTCTTTCCCAGTCATCTTGGCGTTCGAATCATCCTCAACCGAGTTGCCAGTGATGGTTAAATTGCCATCGCCCGTCGAAGCATAGGTGTAGGTCACCGTGATGGCCTGAGCATCCGAAGTGGCCGCAGCCGAAGTGGCCGCGCTCGAGGAGCTCGCCTTGGACGAAGAGGAAGTATCGTTGGCCTTGATGAAGCCGTCGAGAGTGGCATAGGCGGTCTCAGCGATACCATCAATGGTGGCATAGCTGGCTTCTTCTAAGGTTTTGATGCTGGCAGCGAAGATGAGAATGTCCATGGTGGAATAGCTCTTGGTCGTCCCATCATCGGTCGCACTGTAGTATTTGCCATCTTTGCTGAAGAGGTAGGTGGTCATCGCACTCTTTGTGGCCGCGGTCGACGAAGTCGCCGGAGTATTGGTGGTGAGAGTGACGTAATAGTACTTATCTTTCTCGATCCGAACTTCCGTCGAAGTCGAAACTCCGTTCTCGGAACCGCTCATGGTGAAAGTCACTTTGTCTTGTTTGTAGGCAAAGCTCGAGGCCGTGTGATAGGCCTGGATCTTCTTGGCGGCCGCGACCGCCTGATCCTTGCTGAGGGAATTGCCGCAAGCGGCGAGCGTGCTTACAAGAAGCAGGCAAGGAAGGACGACATGTTGTTTCTTCATGATGAATGAAACTCCTTTGGGTCAATTGACCATGGGCTAGTCTAGTCCCATTTTCGTTGGAATCAATTGGACATTTTGTCCCTTTTGTCTTAATCCGAAAAAGGTGAAAAAGCGTATAAAAAAGCCCCGGGAAACTGAGGTGTACCCAATTGTCTGGACTAAACTAGGCACATCATAAGGCGACCTGGGATGGATGTCCAACCGAACATGCCGCGCGGCATGCGAGGGGGGACATC
>MVZL01000116.1 GCA_002068375.1 Tenericutes bacterium ADurb.BinA155 | reverse complement strand
AGCGGGAGCCGTTTTAACCTCGCGATCAAAGGCGCGAGCCAATCCGAAGCCTTTAATTCGGTCTTAGGACTTCTTGACGTTTCCCATCTGGCGAAGGCCGTCTCCAAAGTCACGACCGCGGAGTGGGGAGTCGGGGTCAACGCGAACGCCTATGTCGATTTCTCGGGGAATTCGATCCATCTTTTCCATGTGGATCTCGGGGTGACCAAAGAGGACTTCAGTTTGACCCTCGCCTATGATCAAACCTACCGCCATATCGGTAGCGGCGTCACTATCGCTTTGCCTAGCTTTGGCGACGGGATCGTTGACCCGACCGCGGTCAATCAAGAACTAACGGGTCTATCTTCCGCCTTCGCGGCTTCGAAAGCCGCCGCCTCTTCCCAATACGATTATTCGCTAAAAACCGCGGTCGATCATGGTCATAGTTCGGCTAATCCGCTCGGCCTCGGCGTCAATTCGACTTCGGCCGGCACGACGAAGCGGGCCCTTCTTAATGACAAAGTCTATTTCGATAATCGGCTCGAGGTCGATAGCGATTACAAGAACAAAGATCAGTATCCTGACGTGGCGGTGGACTATGAGCGTTACCGCGCCAAGGTCAATGACGGCAGCGATACCGTCTACGATTGCATTGATCGAATCGCGCCTCTCCCCAATGTCTACACCCCGCTAACCGATTACTCTAACGAAGCGATTGACGCCTATTATCTTTTGCCGAGCGTCAGCGATCTAACGACCGATTCGGTCAAGATCATCACGAAGAAAGCCCGGGATGCCGGGGGCTATGAATATAAGCTAGGCTTAACTCCCGACGCGATGAAGGCGATCTTATTAGAAAGCAATGCCGCGATTCGGCTTGATCCGACCTTAGCCCAGCATATCGATGTCTATCAGATCGCTTCCGATTTCTCGGCGAAGAAGATCAGCTACGTGATCGACACGAATAGTAACGGGACGATCGATAGCATTCATCTCCTCGCGAAGGGCTTCTACACGATGACGGGTGGCGACTTCGTCCGTTATGGCTACGATTTAACGGTGACTTACGATTGGTCCGCGAAGGCTTACGCCATTCCGACCAAGACTTCGGAAATCAGTCTTTTCTAGTCAAAAAGATTCGGTGAATCCTAAGGTTCAACATTTTGTTGAGAGATGTTGCGTTTCTGTTTATCGACAATTTGTTGAGTTCTCCTAATAATGGCTAGCGGAGGAAAAATCCATGAGCATCGGCAGCAATATCAAAACGGAGCGCGAGAAGAAAAAGTTAACTCAGAAAGAGTTGGCGGATCGCCTTTACGTGACCCCGCAGGCGGTTTCGCGTTGGGAGAATGGATCGGTTGAACCTTCGATCGACACCTTAAAGCAGATGAGCGCGATCTTCGGGGTCGATCTCGACACTCTCACCTCGAATGAGAACTTAGCGAAGAAGGAACCCGAAGTTACCGCGCCGGCGAAACCCGAAGCGAAGGAGCCCACCCTCGTCGGGATGTGCGGCCGCTGCGGGAAAGCGATCTATTCGAATACCCATTACGCCTATTGCACGAAGAGCGTCACTTATTCCGGCCGGGGCCGCCACCATGAGCATGTGAGTTGGCATACCGGCGATGGCAAAACCGGGAACGGCATTCTTTGCGATGACTGCTTGCGCCAAAACGAAGAGGCGGAAAAACAAAAGCAAATCGATCAGCAAAACGCCTTGACGGAACGCGATCATAAGGCGATGGTCTGGGGGCTTTGGGTCGGCGGTGGGGCCGGCCTTATCATGATCCTCATTTCGATCGGCCTCTTCGTGAACAAGAATTGGGCGGCCGGCGGTTGGACCTTGGGGTTATCCCCCTTAGCGGCCTATGGCTTCTTCGCGGTCCTTTATTGCCTCATTAAGCGCAACACCTGGGCTGGCGAGATCTTCATGAACATCAGCGAGTTTGGCTTCGTGAAGATGCCCGGGGTGATTTTCGCTTTCTCCGGCGACGGGGTCGTCGCCTTCTTCATCATCAAAGTCATTCTCGGAATCCTCGGGTTTTTGATCCTCATTGGCTTCTTGGCCCTCGCTTTCTTCTTCACGATGATCTTCTCGATGTTCGCTTTCCCCTATAGCTACTGCCATCCCGCCCAAGCCGAGTGAATCTTCTTCGTTTACGTTTAGCCGAGTCCCCTCGGCTTTTTCTTATCGGGACCTATTCAAAGAATAGGGAATGGTCTAAACTAATTTATTAGGCAAAGGAGCCTCTCATGAATATTCTCCATTCGATTAGTCGCGACCGAATTAAACCCGAAGAATTCTTAGCTTGCATCGAGATTCCCGCCGGCAGTAAGAACAAGTACGAACTCGATAAGGAGTCGGGGGCTTTGATCCTCGACCGCATTCTTTATACCTCGACCCACTATCCGCAAAACTATGGTTTCATTCCGCGGACCTGGAGCACCGATGATGACCCGCTCGACGTTTTGGTGATCTGCAGCGAGCCGATCGTCCCCCTCGCTTTGACCCTATGCTATCCGATCGGCATTTTGGAGATGAACGATTCGGGCGCGACCGATGAGAAGATCATCGCGATTTGCAGCCACGACCCCCTCTATAACAGTTTCAAAGACATCAAAGAACTTCCGCAGCACATCCTCGACGAAATCATGCATTTCTTCAAGGTGTACAAGGAACTCGAACACGGCAAGACCACACGGATTGACAAAATCTATGGCGTTGAGAAAGCCAAGGACGTCATCCGCAAAGCGATGAAACGCTATGACGAGAAGTTCCCCGACGCCCAATAAAAGAAAAATTGCCCCTCATTCTTGGGTCTTTTTAGGCTTGCACCTGTTTTTTGCCACCCTCATCATCGTCGAGTGCTCTTTGAATGCGAGCGTCTCGGGCGACCAGTCGACTTGGCTGGCGGAAGTGGTGCGTTCCATCGCGAACTGGATCAACCAATCCCCGACCGTGAAGACCATCACCCCCAAAAGCTTCACCGTGAGCCCGGACGAGCGGGTGAGCGGGGCGAACGGCTTAGTCTTAGGGAAGACGAAATACCTGAGTTACACCTTAGCCTATGAAGCTTCGAGCAACGTCGTCTACAATTCTTCGATCTCCTATGAACGGAAAGACGGTTCCACCAGTTCCGACTACCAAGTCTTGGTTTCGTCGAACACCCAAGGCGGGGCTTTTCGGATCGTCCCGCTGAAGGTTGGCTCCTTCGAAGTCGATTTCTTAAGCGCGACTGCGGGGCTCCATTATGATTACGCCTTTAACGTGAGCGAGCGCCTCACCCCAACGTCCTTCACTTTCGACACCTCCGCGGTTACCTTAGGGCTTCATCAAGGCCTCGATTTAGCCCCAACCCTCACGAGCGATGATAGTTTTGATACCTGGAATGAAACCCTCGACCATTATCTGCAACGTTATTACGATCCCGACAAAATCAGTTGGGTTTCCTCGAACCCGAGTGTCGCTTCGGTCGATTCGAGGGGAGTCGTGCATGCGTTAAGCGTGGGAACCAGCGTCATTTCGCCCACGCTTTTCCCCAGTTTAACGAAGACGATCACCGTCGATTCCGCCCAAAGCCTCCTCGCCCCCGCAAGCTTGGAATTGAGCGCAAGCGCCCAAACGATTCATCCTGGAGACTTCTCCTATTGGAGCGGGGCTGCCCGTTATGGAATCCAACTCAAGGCCACACTCCGCGATAGTGGGGGTTCTTCGAGTGGGGTTGATCAAGGGGTGCATTTCGTTTCGTCCGATCCCCTGGTGGCGATGGTTTCCAACCCCCATATCGATAGCGATACTTCGGCCGTTCCGGCTGGCTTCGTTCAAGGCTACGACTTAAAAGGCGAAGCCACGATCACCGCGATCAGCAACGCGGACCCGAGTGTTCAAGCGACGATCAAGCTCACCTCGAGCGATGAGGTTCCGACCGCGGTCAATTGGACGTATCGTCTGAATGGCGTTAGTCAAACCCTGGCTTCTTCCTATTCCGTCACCGCGGGCGATTCCTTCACGGTCCAAGCCGCCTTCGAACCAAAAAACACGACCGATCAAAGCCTCAATGTGGTGAGCAGCGACCCGAGTGTCCTTGCGGTCTATAGCAATGGAACCTCCGCCCCATCCTTTGGCTTTCTAAAAGCGGGATCCGCCCGGGTGGACAT
>MVZL01000115.1 GCA_002068375.1 Tenericutes bacterium ADurb.BinA155 | reverse complement strand
CTAATATTTACATTTAAGTTGTATTTATTCGATGTTTCCTATTTTTATATAATATCGAAATGGTTTCGTTTGCCTTCTTTTCTAATTTCGCTATTTTCATTGTGCCTCTTCTCCCCTACTCCTAAAGGCCCTTCAAGGCTCTAGTCCACCGTTAAGACCCTTCTTGCTAAACGTCTCTCCCTCCGTTTTTCCTGCCCTTTTTGGAGCGGATTTTGGCCTTCATTTTCCCGCCCTTTTTTCACCTCGATTTTTGGGCCAGAAAATCAAACAAAAAAAGAGCAAGTTTTCTTGCCCTCTTTTTGATCGTTTTTCTTTGAGGAATTTGGACTGTTTTTTGGGCTAAAATCTAAACCGTCAACTCCAGCATGTTGCCTTCGATATCGAGGACTCCCGATTCAAAGTAACCGTCTCCCGTCACCCGAGGCTCTGAGACAACCATGCAGCCTAATGCCCTTAGGGCTTCGGTCGTCGCAATGACCTTTTCCTTGCTCCCTAAGGCGATTGAGACATGGACCCAGCCGGAAGCATTTCGGTCCTTCACTTGCTTAGGAAGATCCGGATGGCTTAAAAGCTCAAGGCGAGCCCCGCCACCAGGACTGCTTAAAAAGTAGTTGCACCATTTCGTTTTCGGATTGGTGTATTTGGCATTGGCCTTAAAGCCAAAATTCGTCACATAAAAGTCTTTGAGGGCTTCAAGATCGATCGCGTTAATGCAAACGTGCTCGATCTTCATTGGCCGTATCCGCCCATGCCGCCGCCCATCCCGGGGAAGCCACCCGGCGGCATCTTGCCCGACTTCTGGTATTGCTTCAGCTGCTTCATCATAACTTTGGATTGATCGTATTTCCGGAGGACCCGGTTAATGTCCGCGTTATTGCGGCCCGAGCCTTTGGCGATCCGGGCTTTTTGGGAGTAACGGAGGCATTCCGGATGAGCCCGTTCATACGGGGTCATCGAGTTCACGACCGCTTCAAAAACGAGCATCTCTTTTTCCGCAGCTTCTTTCTGTTCGTCGGTGAGCCTAGGCATCCCAGGGATCAGCTTAGCGATCGCGCCAAGATTCCCCATCTTTTGGACTTGTTTCATCTGGCGGAGCATATCGTCGAGGGTGAATTCGCCCTCCATCATCTTCGCCGCATCTTTTTGGGCTTGTTTCTCGTCGATCGATTCTTTGGCTTTTTCGACGAGGGTCACGATATCGCCCATCCCGAGAATCCGATCGGCCATCCGGTCGGGGTAGAAAACGTCGAGATCGGTGAGTTTCTCGCCAACGCCGGCGAATTTGATCGGAACGCCGGTGAGGTATTTGATCGATAAGGCCGCGCCGCCCCGGGCGTCGCCATCGAGTTTCGACATGATGACGCCGGTCAGCCTTAAGTCTTTATTGAAAGCGTTCGCGACATTGACCGCGTCTTGGCCGGCCATCGCGTCGACGAGGAGTAGCGTCTCCTCGGGGTGAACTTCCTTAGCGATATCCTGAAGTTCCTTCATCAAGGTCTCATCGATCTGAAGACGGCCCGCGGTATCGAGGATCAAAACATCGTAGTGATCGTCATAGGCTTTCTTTTGGGCTTGCCTAGCGATTTCAACTGGCGAGACTTTGGTCCCGAGCGAGAAGAAATCGACCCCGACTTGTTCGGCGATTTGTTGGAGCTGATCGACCGCGGCGGGACGGTAGACGTCGAGGGCGGCTAGTAAGACTTTCTGATTCTGTTTGTTCTTTTGAAGGTAGGCGAGTTTGCCGGCGCTCGTGGTCTTGCCAGAGCCCTGAAGGCCCACCAGCATGATCGTCGTTGGCTTATTCTTGTTATATTGGATTCCCGTTTGGTCCGCGCCAAGGAGCTCCACGATCTCATCGTGGCAAATCTTCACGAGCATCTGGCTCGGATCGACTTTGGCGTAAACGTCTTGGCCTAGGGCCTTTCCCTTCACGTCATCGGTGAACGATTTGACAACTTTGAAATTGACGTCGGCCTCGAGAAGAGCGACCCGGATCTCCTTCAGCATGTCGTCCATGTTCTTTTCGGTGAGTTTGGACTGGCCCCGGAGTTTCTTAAAGATCGCGCTGAAGCGATCGCTCAAGGATTCAAATGCCATGGAGGATGTCCTTTCCAATCAATTCGAGCGCGGCTAAACGGTCCGCCTCATCCTTGATTTTTAGGGCCTCTTCGACCCGTTTCCGTAAGATCCCGTCGTGTTCGACGAGCCCTAATTTGTTATCGAATTCTTCCATCTTCGCGATCGACGTCTTTAAGGCTTCGGAAACCGCGGCCCGACTGATCTTTTCTTGGGAAGCGATCTCGGAAAGAGAGAGGTCAAACTTATAATAATCGTCGCTGATTTTTTGTTGGGTCGCGGTGAGAAGCGGCTCATAGGAAGAAAGCAAAGCGACCGCCCGTTCCCGCGAAGAAAGGATCTCCTCGTTCGGGCTCATGCTTTGTCTCCTAATAGCAGACCATAAAGATATTTATCGAGGTCGAATTCCTGAAGGTCTTCCATCTTTTCGCCTAGGCCGACGAAACGGACCGGAACCCCAAGCTCATCCCGGATCGAGAGGATGATTCCGCCTTTTGAGGTACCATCCATCTTGGTGATCACGATTCCGGTTAAGGGGGTGACATCCTTAAAGGCTTTCGCCTGCAGAACGCCATTTTGACCGGTGGTCGCATCGATGATGAGGAAGCTTTCGTGCGGGGCGCCCGGAATTTCTTTGGCTAGGACCCGGTTGATCTTCCCAAGTTCCTGCATGAGGTTGGCCTTGGTCTGAAGCCGGCCCGCCGTATCGACGATCATGAGATCGATTTTGTGTTCTTTGGCGTATTTAGCCCCATCATAAGCGACTGAAGCGGGATCGCCGTTAGGCTTTCCTAAGACAATCGGACAATGGAGGCGGTCCGCCCAAACTTGGAGCTGCTCGAGCGCCCCAGCCCGGAAAGTATCGCCCGCGACCAAAAGCACCGACTTCCCTTGCTTTTGGTAACGGTAGGCCAGTTTCGCGATCGAAGTGGTCTTGCCCACCCCATTGACTCCAACCACCAATAAGACGGTCGGGCCTTCGGGGGCGAACTGAATCTCGTTTTTAATGACCGCGCCCGCAGTCGCATAGGAAACGAACATCTCGTCGATCAGCATCTCGTTGATCTTGCCAGGTTCCGAAATCTTCTGCTCTTTGGAGGCGTCGAGGAGTTTTTCGATGAGGCGAAGCGAAAGATCGACTCCGACATCGGATTCGATCAAGATCTGTTCGAGCTCTTCGAAATACGCCTGGTTGACGCTGGAGTAACGCTTCGAAAGTTCGTCGAGCCGCGAAGCAAAGGCCGCCCGGCTCTTCTCCATTCCTTTCGCGTAGGTTTCGGTTGCAGCATCCGGCTTCTTGCTGAATTTTTTCTTCAGAAATGAAAAAAGTCCCATGATGTTTACTCTTTCGGGGCCTTGGCCATCTTAGTTAAAGCGTTTGAAGCCGCGGCGGTTTCTGCCGCCTTCTTATTGGGGCCTTCGCCGCGCGCAAGCTCCTGGTCCTCAAAATAGACCGCCGCGATGAAATGCTTGTCGTGGCTTGGGCCGGCTTCTTCGATGATCTTATAGACCACCGATTCTTTATGATCGGCTTGCATCGCTTCCTGGAGGGCGGATTTCGGATTCTGCTCGATATGGATGCTTCCGTTTTTGATATCGTCTTCGAAGACCGCCCGGACTAAGGCGTAGACAAAATCGAGGCCTCGATCGAGGAAGACCGCCCCGATGAAGGATTCAAAGACATCCTCGAGGACATTCGGGGTATCCGCGACCTTGCCTTGGAAGCTGGCCCCGACCCGAATGAAATGATCGAGCCCGAGTTTCTTGGCGTAACTGGCTTCGCTTTGGGTCCGGATGAATTGGGCTTTTAAAATCGATAGCTCGCCTTGCTCCATCTCGGGGTGATAAAGATAGCAAAGCTCACTCGTGACCATCCCGACGACGGAATCGCCTAAGAATTCGAGGCGTTCGTAGTCTTGGTGTCTGGTCCCCGCCATCCCGTTATAGGAACTATGGGTAAAGGCCAGCACATAAAGCTCCTCATCATGAGGCAGGATTTTGAACTGACGGTATAAGGGCGAGAACTCACTCATGCGGCTAATCCTTCCTTCACTTTGATAACGATATCGACCTTCGCTAATTTATAGGCGACTTCTAAGGCGTGATAAAAGGCGATCGGATCGCTATTGCCATGGGCTTTCACGACCACGCCATTC
>MVZL01000114.1 GCA_002068375.1 Tenericutes bacterium ADurb.BinA155 | reverse complement strand
CTTGGCCCGCGGTGATGATACCGCTTGGGCGATCACCGGGAATTCCGATGGCGCCGGCACTTCTTTCATAGCAACCTGCAGCCATGATGATGGCTTTGGCCTGAACTTGGACATAGCCTTCTAGGCTATTGGAGTAGGTCACGACTTTGCTTTTGGAAATGTCCGAAACATAAGTATTGAGTTTATAAGGGATCTTCCGTTCCGTCACTTGGTTCACGAAGCGGGTTAGGAATTCCGGCCCGGTCAATTCTTCATTGAATTCATGAAGCCCGAAGCCATTATGGATGCATTGATTCAAAATGCCGCCCAAAAAGGGGCCTTTTTCGAGGATCAGGATATCTTTTACCCCATTATCGAAAGCGGCAACGGCCGCCGCCATTCCCGCGGAGCCGCCGCCAATGATGACCAAATCTTTCGTTTCCATCATTTGCTCTCCTTCGCCAAGATTTCGCTCCCATCCTTATCGTAAAGGACTTCTAAGGGCGAAAGATGATAATATTCGGCTAAAAGCAATAAGACTTTCGGCTGGCAGAATCCGCCTTGGCATTTGCCAAAACCCGCGCGGCTTCGTTTCTTTAAGGCCTTAATGGTCTTGCAAGGAAGCGAACGGCCGAGGATATCGAGGATTTCGCCTTTGGAGATCTTTTCGCAATTGCAGATCATCTCACCAAAGTTCGGATCCTTTTTGATCAACGCATTCCGTTCTTCGAGAGACATACTCTGAAGATTGATATACTTTTTGACCTTCGGATTAAAGGACTTTTTGGGCTTTAACGCTATCACGGGTGCCACCAATTCGTCTGTAACATGCATCGCGATCGCGGGGGACGAGGCTAAGCCGGGGGATTCAATTCCTGCTACGTTGATAAACTCTTTATAAGCTTTTGAAGCCTCGATGATGAAATCATGGGTCGAAGGAGTCGCCCGTAAGCCAGCGAAAACCCGGATCTGTTCCCGGAATGGGATGTTCGGAACCATCATCATCGCCTGGCGTTTCACATCGGCCAAGGTTAGAGCGTCCGTTGAGAAATCTTCTTTATCTTCGATCACTTCGCTCGAAGGTCCGACGAGGTAGTTCCCGGAAGTCGTCATCGTCACCAAGATTCCTTTTCCTTTTTCGCTAGGAAGTGGGAAAAGAACATGGTTCACTAAGCCCGGGGCATAATGGTCCAAAACATAGTATTCACCCTTACGCGGATTGATTTTCCAATCCACGGGTTCGATCATTTTAGCGATTTCTTCGCTATGAAGTCCGGCGCAATTGATCACGACTTTGGCTTCATAAAGGGCTTTGGTGGTCTTAACTTCGAAATGGTCTTTGACCCGTTTGATCCCCGTAACAGCTTCGTCCAAATGGAGTTTGGCCCCATTATCGATCGCGTTTTCCATGGCGTGGGCGGTTAAGACGAAAGGATTCACTACCCCGGCGGTTGGGCAAAGCAAGGCTCCTTTCACCTCGGGCGAGACGTTCGGCTCCATCGCTTTGACTTCATCCGCGGAGAGAAGTTTGGTGGCTACTCCATTCTCTTCCCCTCGCTTTTGGAGGTCCTTTAAGACCTCAACCTGGGCATCGCTCAAGGCAATGGTCAAAGATCCGACTGGGCCAAAAGGAACGTCGAGATCGCGACAAAGGGCGGGATACATGGCGTTTCCTTCGACGTTATAGAGGGCTTTCTTTGTTCCTGGAAGCGGATCGTAACCGCTATGAACGATCGCGGAATTCGCCATCGAGGTGACGTCTCCGACATCGTTTTCTTTTTCTAGGACAAGGACCGAAACTTCATATTGAGAGAGACTACGAGCGATTAAGGAGCCGACGACGCCGGCCCCGATGATAATGATGTCTACCATAGTGATTTAAGTATACCGCACGCGCGAGAGTTCGTAACACCTCAAAAGCGTAAATAGTAAAATAGGATTTATGAAAATAGATCAAATGATGCTACCCTCGGTTAAAGCCCTCGGGACAATTCTCGACCAAAATATCGAAGCCTCTGACAAATTAAACCGTCTTTTCTTTAAGAAAGTCCCCTACAATTCGGCGATTCTCGCTCAAAAAGAAAATCCTGAAAATTATCTGGCCGATCCTTACTTTTCTTTGATTTCGAACATTCATGGCGAGATCGGGCATACCCGGCTAAAGGAAGGGACTTATGCTAAGCACGAGCTCTTTCTACGAGCCGAAACTTATGGCGACCCGAAACAGCATTACCGCGAAGTGAATCCCCTCGGTTATTTTGAGGCGCCGTTCCCTTTCCCGGAGCTCGAGAAGAAAGCGGAGATTTGGATGAGTCTCATCCCTCACGAGATCAACACGATGAAAGATCCGATTGCCTCGGCCCATGGCAAAGTTCTGACCTTAGGTTTAGGCCTTGGCTATTACGCTTTTCGCGCGAGCGAGAAGCCGGAAGTCACTTCGGTCGATGTGATTGACCTTGACCCCGAAGTGATCGCCTTATTCCGCCTCAAGCTTCTTCCTCTATTCCCCCACAAAGAAAAGATTCACATCATCGAAGGCGATGCCATCGCCTATAGCAAAGAAAAACATCCCTACGACTATGTCTTTGTCGATCTTTACCATAACGAAGAAGATGGTTTGCCCCTTTATTTGGAATTAAAACCCTTCGAAAAGAATCTTTTAGCCCCGGGCGGGACGATTTCCTATTGGGTCGAACGGAGTTTGCTCTGCGCCCTCCGCCGCTACGTGATGGCCTTGCTCCTCGAAGAAGCGGGTGGCGCCACCGACGAGGACTATCCTTTAACCGAGGATGAGACCGATATCCTTTATCACAATCTCCACGTGATCCTGCATGATCGCGCGATAAAGACCCCGGAAGACTTAGATAACCTCTTAAGCGATCAGGGCTTAGCCGCTCTCGCTGCCAAGATGTAAGGAAGCATAAGAAAAGGCCAACTCGCTTACACGGGTTGGCCCTTTTTCGTTTCCGTTAATTAGCGATGGCTGCCGCCATTGCCGCCATGACCATGATTATCGTGGCCGTGGAAATTGCCGTGTCCATGGAAATCGCCATGCGGGCGATCGCCAGCCGGACGTTCCGGCCGCTCGACGTAGCCTTCCGGCTTCTCGAGGAATTCACGGTGGCTGACTTTGACTTTGCCTTTTTCGTCTAAGCCGATCACGACCACCTTGAGGGTGTCGCCGACCTTAACGACGTCATTGGCATTGTTGATGTACTTCCAATCGAGGCGGGAGACGTGGCAGAGACCATCGCAATCTCCAAAGAGATTGACGAAAGCGCCATAATCTTCAACCCGAGTGACTTTGCCTTCGAAGATTTCGCCGACTTTGGCTTCACGAACGATGTCATCGATCATGGCCTTGGCCTTTTCAATCATCGCCTTATCGGTGTGATAGAGGGTAATCGTGCCATCTTCTTCGACGTCGATCTTGCATTCATTGCATTGAGCAATGATGTCATTGATGACTTTGCCGCCTTGGCCGATCACGTCGCGGATCTTATCGACGTCGATCTTGAAGGTGACCATCTTCGGGGCGTACTCACTGACCTCTTTACGGGGTTCCGGAATAACGGCCTTGATGTCTTCACGAATCTCGGCCCGGGCTTTATTGGCTTGGGCAAGCGCTTCGCTTAAGACTTCGCGGGTGACGCCATGGATCTTGATATCCATTTGAAGGGCAGTGATGCCTTTCTCGGTGCCAGCGCACTTGAAGTCCATATCGCCGAAGTGGTCTTCGAGACCCTGAATATCGGTCAAAATGGTGTAATGGTTATTCTCTTTATCGGGCGAACGGGTCGGATCATTGGTGATGAGGCCCATCGCGATGCCGGAGACGATTCCTTTAAGCGGAACGCCCGCCGCCATGAGCGACATGCAGTTCGCGCAGATCGAAGCCTGAGACGAGGAGCCGTTGGACTCGACGACATCGGCGACGCAGCGGATCGTGTACGGGAAGGTCTTCTCGTCCGGGATCACGTAGCTTAAGGCTCTTTCGCCTAAGGCGCCGTGGCCGATTTCGCGACGGCCCGGAGTGCCCATCTTGCCAATTTCGCCAACCGAGAACGGCGGGAAATTGTATTGGTGCATGAAGCGGCGTTCGGTTTCACCGGTGAGGTCATCGATGATCTGCTTGTCGCTAAGAGGCCCTAAGGTCGTAGTGCCGATAACCTGGGTCTGGCCACGGGTGAACATGGCAGAGCCATGAGCGCGCGGGAGCAGGTCGACTTGGCAATTGATCGGGCGGATTTCATCGACCTTGCGGCCATCCGGACGAACCTTTTCTTCAATGAT
>MVZL01000113.1 GCA_002068375.1 Tenericutes bacterium ADurb.BinA155 | reverse complement strand
GAGACGGCGGACGGCTTCTTTAACAACGTCGCTTCTTTGATCGTCGATCCCTTAGCGGCCCGCCGTTACCAGACCGCGATCAATTGCCGGGCTTTGCTCGATGCTTTTGCCCGGGGCGAGCGCTTAGTGAGCCAAACTTATTTCCGCAAAGGCGTCGGCCACTCGGACCGCTGGGTCACCGCGAACTTCTCTTTATTGGCCAACCCCGACACCGGCGATATCGAATGCGTGGCCTACGCTCAGGATATCTCCGAGCAAAAGCGGAACGAAGAAGTCTTCCGCTACGTCGCGAACGAAGAATGCGATGCCGTGGCGCTTCTGAAACTTTCGACGGGGACCTTTGAGGTCTTTTCCCTCTCGCCCCGTTTGCTTCCGAAATACCACGAAACCCTCGAGACCGCGACCAGGACTTTCCCTTATGCCAGCATCCAAAAGCTGAACGTCGATAACTGGATTGCCGAAGAGGATATCGCCTCCTATCTTAAGGCCAGTTCGATCGAGGCGATCAAGGCGGGCTTAGCTCAGTCCGATCATTACGATATCAGCGTGCGCGGCCATTATACCGGCCACCCCGAGGAATACATGTGCCGGAAGATCCAGCACAGCTACTTGAACTCCGATTCCGATACGGTTTTGGTGATTCAAACCGATGTCACCACGACCTATCTCCAACAAGAAAAAGAAGCGGAACGAGCCCAAGAGGAAGCGAATCACGTCACTTCGATTCTCGATTCGGTGGCCTCGGGCATCTGCGTTCTCACGATGACGGACCCCGATCATATCCAAGGCGAATTCGTGAACCTTCGGATGTTTACGATGCTCGGGTTCGACACGAGCGGTCCTAACGCGCGGGAACGTTGCATGAAGGATCCGCGGATCGTCGCTTATTTGGACGATGCTTTCGCCGCGGTTGACCCCCGGGACCGCGAACGGGTTCGCGCGACTTTTAAAGCCCACTATGACGATGCCTATTTCCTCGCGGGGAATTATCGGCTGATTCGCGGGGATGGTTCGACCGTTTGGGTGGCCCAAGAGGCGACCCGGGACGAAAGCGATGGCTCCAAGCATCGTTTTTACGCGTCTTATCGCTTGGTCGAAAAGGAAATTCAACTTCAGAACGAACTCGAAGCCCAATTGGTCGAAGAGAAGCAACTGCGGGAGCAGGCCGATGCTGCCAATAAGGCCAAGAGCGAATTCCTTTCGCGGATGAGCCATGATATTCGGACGCCGCTTAATGGCATCATCGGGATGACCTACTTGGCCCAAGAAAACAAAACCAATCCTCCAAAGACCACCGATGCGTTAAAAAAGATCGATTCGTCTTCGAAATTTTTGCTCGGCTTAGTGAACGACATCCTCGACATGTCGAAAGCCGAGGCCGGCAAAATCGAACTTCATCCCGAGCCCTATGACTCCGCCGACTTCTTCGACTACCTCGATTCGGTGATCGTCCCGCTCTGCAAAGAAAAGAGCCTGACCTTCGTTATCGATGCCAAACCGATCAAAGAATATCTCCCGCTCGTCGATCCCTTACGGATCAACCAAGTCTTCTTCAACCTGCTTTCGAACGCGGTCAAATTCACCCCGGCCGGCGGGACGGTCACTTATTATCTCCGCGAGAGCCTTTCCCCCGACCATTCCCATATGAAGCTCATCGGCGAAGTCCGCGATACCGGCATCGGGATGAGCGAAGAGTTCTTGCGGGTTCTTTTCGACCCTTTCACCCAAGAGAATCGAAAGGATTCTTCCGAGACCCGCGGGACCGGTTTAGGCCTCGCCATCGTGAAGAAGATGATGGAACTCATGGGCGGCAGCATCGCGGTGAAGAGCCAAGTAGGGAAGGGATCGACCTTCCATCTCGAGGCGGAATTCCCTTGCGTATTGACTTCGAGCGTCGAGGCGAAGAAAGCCGAAGCGCAACCTGCCTTCGTCTCCTCCGACTTAAAAGGTCGCCATGTCTTGGTTTGCGAAGACCATCCTTTGAACCAAGAGATCATTCGTCGGATTTTGGAGGAGCAGGGGATGATCGTCACTCTGGCCGAAGACGGCCGGGAAGGCTTAAAGCTCTTTGAAGGTTCTTCCAAAGGTTATTTCGATGTGATTTTGATGGATGTTCGGATGCCGGTTCTTGATGGCATCGCGGCGACGAAGGCGATCCGGGCCTTAAAACGAAAAGACGCGACCACGATTCCGATCCTGGCGATGACGGCGGATGCCTTCGAAGAAGATGTCCAAAAATGCGAAGAGGCGGGAATGAATGGCCACTTGGCTAAACCGGTCAATCCGCCGCAACTTTATAAGACCTTGGACGACCTCTTAAAGGCAAGCTGAGGCTTTATCAACGGGGAGTCGGGGTCTAGAATAACGAGGTTATGATCAACAAGCACACCGAAATGATTTTAGGAAGCATCCTCTCGGGGATCGTTTTGAGCGTTGTGGCGGCCATGCTGATCATCATTTTCGCCGCTTTAGGGGCCCAAGGAGCGGACTTCTCCCAAGTGGGGATTGAAATCTGGACCTCGATCGTTTTGGGCTTGGCCGCTTATTTGATTCTTTTTATCGCTTCTTTTTCCCGCAAAAAATATTGGATTCTCCCCGCGATTTTGCTGGTTCTCGGTTTAGGGGTGGCTTCGACCACGGTTAACGATATCTCCTCGATCTTCGACTTGATCCAACTCTATGAAACCTCCATTTACCAAGGGGTGGCGCAGAGCATCTCTTATCTTGCGGACTTCGTTGCCCTGATGGCCTTACTTTATTACAGCGCGGCGATCTTGCGCGATAACGGCCAACGCCAAGGCCGGATCGCCGTGATCCTGCTCCTCGTCGATGGTTTGATTTCTTTATCCTACGTGGTTCTGACTTTGATCGCGGCCTTCAGCGGGGCTTCCAATTTGTTCGTCTTGCTCACCACCTCGACCGCGTTCCTGCTTTATTTCGCCCTTGCCTTAATGATCGATGCCCACTTCCTCAAAGATCGGAGGCTCTTTAAACGCCATGAGTGAAAAGCAGCGCCGAATCCGGAAAGAACGTAACGCCGCGATCGCCAAGATCGACGACGTCATTTCCGCCTACAAAAAAGAAATTGCCTATGAAACGATTCAAGACGATGAAGAAAAAGGCAGCACGATCCACCTCGATCTGACTTCGATCGATATCTACGATCCCCTTTCGAAAGGCAGCCGCCTCAATCCCGAGATCTATGATTACGTTGAGGATACGATCAATTTAGGCGAGCACCACAACCATTTGAACATCACTTTCACCTTCCCCGAGAAGATGAGCCAACAAGAGAAAGACAAGATCTTCCGAATCTTTAACGCCCATTACGCCGTAGCCTATCGGGACTCGAGAGCCCGTCTCACCAAACAGATGATTCTCGCGATCCTTTTCGTCTTCATGGGTTTCTTCTTCATTTCGATCCATTGGCTCTATAGCAAGGACAATGCCTACTCGGTCTATGGCGAGATTCTGGATATCTTCGGTTGGGTCCTCATTTGGGAGGCCGGAAGTTCCTTGTTCGTGAACTCCCTTGATGAGCAAAAGGAACGGGCCCGTTATCTTGCTTTCTACCTCGCCCCGCTAAAAGAGCAACCCACAAAATGACAATGATTTTCAAGAATCGGCGTGAATTCGCCGATTTTTCTTTCCTTTTTCTTAGACACCTTGCAACCTAACGGGAAGGGAAATTCCCATGAACCAAAAAACTCGTCTCTCGATTCTCGCCTCCTTAGCCATTACGTCCGCCTTGCTGGTGTCTTTTTTCGCGATTGGCACTTTGCACCAAAAAGCCCTAGGGGCTGGCAATAACAGCTACACCCTCACCCTCGATTCCTCAAATGGCAAGATCACGGGTTCTTATAGCACGACCGCCAAAGAGACGACAGTGAAGACTTCGCTTCAAAACGATTGGACTTTCGCTTATGTTAGCGCGATGATCTCTACAACCAGCGGCTACACTTTTGCTCAACTTCAATCCGGCGCCGGCGCCATTTATTCGCCTTATGGGGTAAATGGTCTGACCTCGGTGAAAGTGACCTTCAAGCTTTCTTCGACGAGCGATGGCGTCCTTTCTCTTTATACTTCGGACACCGCGGATTTTTCGGGCAGTCCTATTACTCTCACTTCGGGCACGGCGGTTTCGGTCAGCCAGAATTATTTCAAAATCTTCGCCACGAAGCGGGCAGCTAATCTCGCTTCGATCGTTCTCACCTACACCTGCAATGGTTCCGCCCCCGTGACTTCGAGCTCCCAGACTTCTTCATCCTCTGCGGCCTCAAGTTCTTCTTCGAAGA